>CAYXBD010000001.1:0-21588 GCA_964463275.1 uncultured Alphaproteobacteria bacterium
ATAATTGTAAAGAAATCGAAATTAAAATGGCTCAAGGAGCAAAGCCTGGAGAAGGTGGGCAATTACCAGGGTTCAAAGTGTCTGAAGAAATTGCACAATTAAGACATTCAACTAAAGGAGTAACATTAATTTCTCCCCCACCCCACCACGATATTTATTCAATTGAAGATCTCGCACAACTTATTTATGATTTAAAACAAATAAATCCTGAAGCTAGAGTATGTGTAAAATTGGTTTCTCGGTCTGGAATTGGAACAGTAGCAGCTGGTGTGGCAAAAGCAAAAGCAGATACAATTTTAATATCAGGACATTCTGGAGGAACCGGAGCAAGCCCTCAAACAAGTATTAAATATGCAGGAACGCCATGGGAACTAGGTTTATCTGAAGTTCATCAAATTTTAGTTGCTAATAATTTACGTCATAAAGTTCGTTTACGAACTGACGGAGGTATAAAAACTGGAAGAGATATTATTATAGCGTCTATATTAGGAGCTGAAGAATATGGTATTGGAACGACCTCTTTAGTTGCAATGGGCTGTATACTTGTTAGACAATGTCATAGCGATGTATGTCCAGTTGGTATATGTACGCAAAAACCTGAATTAAGAAAGAAATTTGAAGGGACGCCAGAAAAAGTTATAAATCTTTTTTCATTTATTGCCAAAGAGACAAGGGAATTATTATCAAGATTAGGATTTAATTCTATAAATGAAATTATTGGAAGAACAGAATTATTAAGACAAATTAGTAAAGAAAACATAACAGTTGATACTATCGATTTAAATTCATTGTTAGTCAAAGCAGAGTCTAAAAATCCTGTATACTGTACAGTAAAGAAAAGAAACGAAGTTCCTGAAAGTTTAGATAAAAAAATTATTAATGATTTTTTAGATAAAAGAAAAAATAATAAATCAGGAAAAATAAATTTAAATTATTCGATAAAAAATACAGATAGAGCTATCGGAGCAAAACTATCATCATTTATTACTACTAAAAAATTAGAAATAAACGAAAAAGAAATAATCCCAATTAAGTTAAAAGGTAGCGCAGGCCAATCTTTAGGTGCTTTTTTAGTAAAACAAATTGAAATTTTTGTAGACGGGGATGCAAATGATTACGTCGGTAAAGGGTTAAGTGGAGGAAAAATAATAATTAAGCCTGCTATAAATTCAAAATTTGTTGCTCACGAAAATATAATTATTGGTAATACAGTTTTGTATGGAGCTACAAGCGGAGAACTATTTGCAAATGGACAAGCAGGCGAAAGATTTGCAGTAAGAAATTCTGGAGCTAATGCTGTTATTGAAGGTTGTAGTAACAATGGTTGTGAGTACATGACTGGAGGAACAGTAGTGATTTTAGGTAAAGTTGGTGAAAATTTCGCTGCTGGCATGACAGGCGGAATGGCTTTTATATATGATACGGATAATATTTTTCCTAACTACGTAAACCGAGACTCTGTAATTTATTGTAAATTAGACAAGTCTTATTGGGAAAATATTTTAAAGAATTTAATTCTTCGCCACATAAAATTTACTAATTCAATACTAGCAAAAAAAATAATTGTAAACTGGTCAATTGAGAAAAAAAACTTTTGGCAAGTAGTGCCATTGGAAATAATTGAGAAATTAGAAAATCCTGTATTATCTGAAAAAAATACAGTTTTACAAAAGAAACTAGTTTAGGTTATGAAATAACTTTGATTTTTTCTTTCTTGTTTAACTCTATCAAAAATAAAAAATAAAACTATAAATTGCATAATACCAAGTTCTTTATCCATATAGTTTGGTGAAATTGCTAAAATTTCTTCCAAATTTTTTGAGATTTTCTTTAATTCTGATTCAAAATTCTTTAGAAGCATATCTTTAGAATTTAATTCAACACTTAAATAATTATTTTCTTCTTTATATTTAAAGTTTTTAAAAATTTTTGAAATTACATTTTTAAGTAAGTTTGTATTTATTTTTTTTTTTATAAAGAATTTAATTTTTGTTTCTACCCATTGATTGTTATATTCTTCTTTTATATTTTTTTCATTTAAAGGATTAATTTGAAAAATAATGTCTGCGTATTTTTTTTGTTTTTTAATATAAAGATCTGAATCTTTTTTTCTTTTTTTAATTTCGTAAATTATTTCTTTCTTTTTATATTTTCTTTTTTTTATATCACGCTTAATTTTAAAATATTTTCTTAAATTTTCATTTACATCTATAAAAATAGAAACGTCTGTAATATTTCTTACTTTTTTGCAATACAATGAATGGAGCCCTATTATTAAAACAAAATCTTTTTTCCTTATTTTTTTTTTATAAGTAAATTTTCCTGTTTCGTGGTCATATTCTCTACAAATTACTGTGTTACCACTTTTTAAAGCAATACAATCTTTTTCAAATTGTTTTAAATTATTTGCTCTAGGGTTTAAATGAGTTAATTTCTTCCATTTTTTTGAATTTCTTTCATAAAGATGATAATCATCACCGCTTAACGATGCTACAGAGTTTTCTCCAAACATACCTCCTATAGCTTTTCCTAAAGTATCTTTCCCAACAGCTGAATCGCCAGCAATTCCAATTAATATTGGTTTATAAATTAATCTAAAGAATTCATTTTCAAAAATATTTTTTTTAATCATAGTATAAGCTAAAAATAATCCAGTAATTGACAATATTGCCAAACTTCCATCTTTTGCTAAATCAAATGATAGTTTCTCTAAATTTGTTAACAAAATATTAGATAAATCTTTATTTATGTAATAGTAATCCATTTTAAAAAAGTGGATTATGGATCCATCATCTATAATAAGTTTGTTAAAAACAAAAATTATTGAAAATATTAAAACTCCATATTTAAAAAAAATTGAATTCGTATTTATTTGAAACGCAACTAAAAAAGGAACAACCCATAAATACCAACCAATTTCAGCTGGTGTAGAAATAAGGATAATAAAAAAAGCAATACCAAGGAAAGAGTACAATAAATTAAAATTCATCCGACCAATTTTGTAAGCAGAAAAAACTAAAATGGAATAAAGAATAGGTGCGATATATAAGATAATATTTTTAAATAATGTTGTGCTTTTAAATACAGTATCAAAGGCAGGATTATTTAAAGTCATTTCTTGGAATCCTAACGTGTTAAAAAAAGGGCCTTGAATAACAAATATTGTTAGCAGTATAGTTAGAGTAAATTTCCAGAAAATTTTATAATATCTACTATTGAATAGTAAATAAAAACAAATAAACGGAACTGCAATAATCATACTTAATTTACACGCTATAGTTAAACCAATGGTTACTGCAGACATATAAAAAAATTTTTCTTTCAGAAGATATAATGAAAGTATTAGTAAAAAAGTGGGGAATATATCTAGCTGGCCATGCCAGTATGATATATATAAAACAATAGGTGAGAGCCAATAAAAAAGAATTATTTTTTCTACTTTTTCCCTAAATAAATTTGCTAAAACAAACAAAATACATAAGTCAGCAATAAAGATGCTTGATTTAAAACCAATACTTAAAAAATAATTTTTAGCCTGAGATGCAAAATTTAAATTATCAATAACAGAACCAATAAAACTTAAAGGTAACTGCAAAATTAACATCACTGGTCCGTAAGGGTAAGATAAGGGATCTTTACCTGTATTATAAAAATTAGTCCAAGGATCAAATGAAAAATTTTCTATTGTAAAACTTATAAATTTTAGAAACCATTTGTCTTGAATTACTGGTGATAAAAAAATTATAGCAGTAATTTTAATTAGAAAGCCAAACCAAAAAAATTTGTTATTTTTTATTTGATAAAATAAATTCATTCTTATTTGTTCCATATTTCAGGATTTTTTGTACATACAGCATCAATATGTATATTTTTTTTTTTTATAGATTTTTTTAATTTTTTTAAACTTTTTATTGAGGTTTTTCTTACTATTTCAGGAGAAACTATACATATTTTTATTTTTTTTTTCTTAAGGTTGTCAGAAGTTGATTTATTTAAAGGAAATTTAGAAAAATGATCTACCCATACCCAATTAATTTTCTTTTTTAAGTTATTTATAGTTTTTATATCTTCATATTCTGAAAATCTTATAGCGCATCTTGTTTCATTTGAGTTTAGCGTTTTTATAAGAAAAGGAAAAGATTGATCAAGGAAGAAAAATTCTTTTATTTTTTTATTCTTTAAGATTTTTATAATGTATTTTTCTAGACCTTCTTCTTTAATATTAATTATTAAAAATTTATGATTATATTTTCTCACCCAATTATCTAAAGATTCGCCATTTTTCATTGGATCGTGATTTAAAATAATTTTGTTATTGTAACTTCTAACATCTATTTCCACTCCATACTCTATAGGAGTATCAATTAATTGTTTAATTGTGTTTTTTCTATGACAAATTATTAATGGTTTTAAATACAAAATACTATTTACAATTCTTTCTTTAATTGAAAACTATATTTTATAGTTCTTTTTATAAATTTCATTTTATTTTTAAAATCCGTGTTCCAATGTGATACACCAAACTTTCTTTCAGTGTAGTTAACTGGAAAACGAAGTATTTTTAAATTTTTTTTCTTAGCATTAAAGTAAAAAAATAAATCAAAAGAAAAATCTAATGGAATTCTTTCTAATATATTAAAAAAATTTTTATGAAAAATATTTGGTTGTGCATTTACATCCCAAAAAAATTTTTTTAGTAGAATTGTTTCAAAAATAGACATTCCTACTGTAAAAATAACATCCTTTAAAGGCCTATCTAATCTATTTCCTTTAATAAAAATTTTAGGAGATAATTCTTTTTTAAATTTTTCAAACCCTGTAATTGCATCATAGGGATCAGTTTGTAAATCAGCGTGTGTCCATGATAAATATTGCCCTTTTGCTTTTTTTAAACCTTGAAGAATACCATTTCCATATCCATTATTTTTTTTTAATCTTATTATTTTAAGAAAATTATAATTTTTCTTTAAATTTAATAATATTCTTTCAGTTGAGTCATTTGATCCATTATTAACAAGAATTAATTCCACATCTCTTCTTTTTAATTTTTTTGAGAAATCTTTTACAAGTTTTGGCAAACTTTTTGCTTCATTAAAACATGGAATTACTATTGATAAATTTATCATTTTTTTATATCGGGTTATTTATTTTATATGGATGATTTTTCCACAAATTAAAATATTTTTGCCAATATTTAAAAGTTTTTAATTCATTAGGCGTCCCCCAAGGTAAGTAATCATCAACTAAAAAAATTTTGCAATTATAACCGAGTTTAATAGCGTCATTTATAGATGTATCAATATAAAACTCATTATTAACTAAAGCTTTTCGTTTAATCATTTTATTAACAGAGTTAATAAAATATTCTATTTTTTTGAAAGTGAAAGTACCTAATATTATAGGGCTACCTTCAATTTTTTTTAAAGGTTTTTTTACTGATACATAATCTATATTTTCTTTATTTTTTGTTTTAATCCATCCAAATTGTTTTGGATTTCTAATAGATTCAGAGTGATTTTTTGTTGCCCATACAATTACATCAGTATCTAATTTGTTATAAAGATTTAGAAATTTTTTTTCATTAAATATTAATCCTGTATCACACGAACCTATCGTAACAGGTATTTCTTTATTTTCTTTTTTTAATGTTTCAAAACATGTAATAGCTTGACCATTTGTGTGTTTATTTAATGAAAATATTTTTATTTTTGGAAAATATTTTTTTATTTTTTTCTTTAGAGATTTAGAAGAATTATTTTTTTTTGATATTATTACTTGGGAACAATGATGTTTAGGATGAGTTAACATACTTTGAACTATCATTGGTTTTCCAGAAACCTCTATAAGTGGCTTATGTGTTTTGTAACCTTCTTTAATAAATCTTTGACCTTTACCTGCTGCTGGTATAACTAAAATACCTTTTAATTTTTTTTTTTTAAATTTTTGAATTTTTAAAAATTTTTCTGACCAATTTTTATATTCATTAAAATCTTCAGGCGTTCCCCACTGACTAAAAAAATTAATTTTATAAAATCCAACTTTCATATAGTCGTTAATCATCGGTTTATAAATCATACTTATATAATATTCCCCATTTGTGTGTAGGTTATTTTTAAATGATTTTTTTAAACAATTTTCAAGAATTTCTTTGTTTTTGAAGTAATATGTTCCACTCGATGTATATTCATTTATAGGATTCTTAGTAAATGGTTTTTTTTCCTGAATTGCTAAAACTTTTTCTCCCTTTTTTTTAATATATGCAAAATAAGATTTGTCAATTGTGCTTGGATGAAAATCATTATAAACGACCACACATCCATTATATTTCTTTCTTTTAACAACTTTTTTAAAATTTTTATAGTTCCAATAACAATTAAAATCACAATAATTTATTATTATCTGTTCCTTATTACTTATTTGATTTATTGCTTTTGATATACTAAAAGCTGGTCCAAGGTTATGAGAATTAATGCTAACAATTTTTCCAGTAGGGCATTTTTTTTTTAAAATAGAAGATAATTTTATTTTTTTATTTGATAATTGTTTTTTATCACAAATAAATAAAAAGTTTTTTTCACCTGGAAATAAATCTATTACATGTTCAATTACAAATTTATTATTTATTTTTAATAAAAACTTTGGAGTTTTAAAACCCGCTTTTTTAAAACGGATACTTTTTCCTACCATTGGAATTATTATTTGCATTTATATCTTATTAAATTTTTGTCTTATTTTTTCTTTTTTCCAATTAATAAGTTCATTTTTTTCTTTATTACTAAGAAATGATAAAATAAAGTTTTCAGGAACAACTATTAATAATTCAGCTAAACAAAGTAGCATATCATATTCAGTTTTTGATATATTATTTTTTAGAAATACACCAGTATTTTTTATAACAATAATATTTTTTTCATTTTTTTTTTTCAAAAAATCATTAATGGAATTATAAGTTCCAATTTTATTATTTAAAAAAACAGCATTATCAGGATACAAAGATTTATTAGTTTTAATAATTTCAAAAGATTTTTTTTTAAATGCAAAAATTTCAATAATTTTATCTTTTGGTTTTTTAAAATTTTTTATAAAAAAATTATTTTTTTTAATTTTTTTTAAATTAAAAGATATTTTTCTTTTTAATTTTGTTTCAATTTTTTTTAAGAGCGAATTGATTTTATTTAGACTATTCGATGCAATTATAATTCCATGATTTTGCAATATATAAATATTTATGTGGTCGCGTATTTTTCTTTTTATTTCTATTGCTAAATTTAATCCTGGTTTTTTATATTTTATCCAAACCCACCTCGTACCTTTTAATTTGCTTTCCAGAATCTTTTTACCATTTTTTAAAATAGCATATGATAAAACAGATATAGAATGCAAATGCACAACATATTTTTTATTAATTACAGCGTGCATAGTTGTTTCTATAGAAGGGTAACTTGTGGATTTACTATAGATCCATTTTTTTTCATTTTTTATATTTCTTTTTATAGAATTCAAATTCATTTTTATAAATGATTTTTTTTTTAATGAATCTTTTAACCAGGTTCCGGATGATTTTACATATATTGAATCATCTATTTTAATTGAAGTGTTCCCACCAGGGCCATGTGATAAATTTTTTTTTTTACTAAGGTTTTTTGAAAATTTATAAAATTTTGTTAATTCTAATTTAATTTTGATCCTCTTTTAAAAATAACAATTTAATTATTAATTCCATACAATATATTATAAATCAATAGAATATCTTTTTTTTAAATTTTTTTTTAAAAGAATTAGGTTTAACAATATTGACTAGTATAGAAAACAAAAAAATAATTCTTCAAATTATACCGTCTATGGAAATGGGCGGAGCGGAGATAGGAACAATTGAAGTTTCTCGTTATATGAAAAAGAAGGGATGGAATGTGATTGTTGCCTCATCCGGTGGCTCATTAGTAAATAAATTAAATGTAAAAAATATTCCTCATATTAAACTGCCATTAAAATCTAAAAATCCATTAATTATTTTTTTCAACATTTTCAGAATAGCTTGGATCATAAAAAAAAATAAAGTCAAAATAGTACATCTTAGAAGCAGAGCCCCTGCTTGGAGCGCTTATTATGCATGCTCACTGTTTAGAGGAATAAAAATAGTTTCTACTATTCATGGAGCGTATAACGTTCAGAACATTTTTAAAAAAATTTATAATTCAATTATGTTAAAATCAACAAAGATTATTGCAATTTCGAAGTATGTTAAAAATTATTTACTTACAAATTATAAGTTTACAAAAAAAAAAAGTGAGTCAATAATTGTTATTCCTAGAGGCGTAGATCCAGAAAGATTTGACTCAAGAAACGTTGATTCTAAAAGACTTTTTTTTCTTTTAAACCATTGGCATTTACCTGATGGAATTCCAATTATATTATTTCCATCAAGAATTGCTCCATTTAAAGGTCATAAAACTCTTTTAAAAGCACTTACAATATTAAAGAAAAATCCAAAAATTAAGTTTATTTGTTTAATGCCAGGTTCAACAAAAGAAAATTCTAATTATGAAAATGAATTAAATTCAATTATTGAAGACAATGAACTTACTGATTATATAAGATTTCCTGGGCCTTGTTTTGATATGCCCGCAGCATATAAAATCTCTGATATTATAGTATCCGCGGCTGATAAACCTGAAGGATTTGGTAGAATAATTATTGAATCTCAGTCTATGGAAAGACCTGTAATTGCAAGCGCACATGGTGGTTCGTTAGAATTAATTAAAAATAATTATAATGGATTACTTTTTAAACCTAAAAGTGAGCAAGATTTGGCAGATAAAATTAAATATTTGCTTCTTTTACCGCAAAAAGAAAAACAAAAAATTGTAAAAAGAGCAAAAGAGTTTGTTAACAAAAAATACAATGTTGACAATATGTGCGAATTAAATTTTAAATTATATAATTCTATTATCAAATAAAATAAAGAAATGCCTTCAAAAAGAAATCTATTAATTATCAAACATGGAGCATTAGGAGACTTTATTTTGTCCTTTGGTCCTTTTAAAGCTATAAGGGATTATCATTTAAATGATCATATAGTTTTATTGACAAGCAGCATTTTTAGTGAATTTGCAAAAGAAAGTAATTATTTTAATGAAATAATAGTGGACGATAGACCACCTATTTGGAATGCAAAAAAAATGTTTAAGTTAGCCAATTTATTAAGAAAGAAGAATTTTTATAGAATTTATGATCTTCAAACGTCACAAAGAAGTTCTTTTTATTATAATTTTTTTAGATTCAAAAATAATATCGAATGGTCAGGAGTTGCACGTGGATGTTCTCATCCAGATAGAAATCCTGATAGAAATAAAATTCATACAATAGAAAGGCATAAAATACAATTAGCAGAAATTGGAATCAAGAATGTAAAGTTGAGCAATTTTTCCTGGGTAAAGAATACTAACAATTATAAGATACAAGAACCTTATGTATTATTTTCTCCGGGCGGTTCTTTGCATAGACTAAAAAAAAGATGGCCTATAAAAAATTATGTAGAAATAGCAAAAAGATTTTTACGAAAAAAAATAACTCCAGTTATATTAGGCACTTCTGAAGATTTGGAGATAGGAGAATTTATTTCGATGAATACAAGTGGCTCTGTAAATTTAGTGAATAAAACAACAATACAAGACCTTTGCTCTTTAGCCAAAGATACACAATTAGCTATCGGTAATGACACAGGACCTATGCATGTATTTTCAATGAACGGTTGTAACTCATTGGTTTTATTTTCAGATGATTCTAATCCTAAACGATGTGCCCCTAGATCAATAAATAAAAAGAAATTAGTTAAGATTATACAAAAAAAAGATCTAAGAAACCTTACAACTGATGAGGTTTTACATTCTTTACGTAATGACTTTAGATACGATTTGTAATTTGTTATAATTTAATTGTTATGGTTTCAATAAAACTTTCTGATGGTTCAAAAAAAAGTTTTTCTAATTCAATACAAGGTGATGAACTTGCAAAAAATATAAGTTTAAGTCTATCGAAATCTGCAATTGCAATTTCAATTGATGGAGAATTAAAAGATTTAGATTCTGAAATAAATAAAAATTGTAATGTAGAAATTATAACTAAAGATAGCGAATTAGGAATTGAAATATTAAGACATGATACAGCACATGTCATGGCAGAAGCTGTAAAAACATTATATCCCGAAGTGCAAGTTACAATAGGTCCTCCAATAGAAAATGGATTTTATTATGATTTTTTAAAAAAAGAACCTTTTGTACCCGAAGATTTAAAAAAAATAGAAAAAAAAATGCTAGAAATAATTAATAAAAACGAGCCTTTCAAGAGAGAAATCTGGGATAGAAAGAAAGCAATTGATTATTTTAAAAAACAAGGAGAATTATATAAAGTTGAAATTATAAAAGATATTCCTTCTAAGGAAGAAATATCAGTTTATAAACAAGGTAAATTTCTCGATCTTTGTAGAGGGCCACATTCCCAATCCACAGGAAAAATTGGAAATTTTTTTAAACTTGTCAAATTAGCAGGAGCTTATTGGAGAGGAGATTCTAATAATGAAATGCTCCAAAGAATTTATGGAACTGTTTGGACAACAAAAAAAGATTTAGATAATTATCTAGAGATTTTAGAGGAGGCCGATAAAAGGGATCACAGAAAATTAGGACGTGAAATGGATTTATTTCATTTTCAAGAAGAAAGCCCAGGATCTATCTTTTGGCACAATAAAGGGTGGGATGTTTTTATGCGATTGCAAAATTATTTGAGAAACAAACAAACAAAAGCAGGATACGAAGAAATAAACACTCCAGATATGTTAGATAGATCATTATGGGAGAAATCAGGTCATTGGGAGAAATTTAAAGAAAACATGTTTACAATTGATACCGAGGATGAAAGAGTTTTTGCACTTAAACCAATGAACTGTCCAGGTTGTATACAAGTTTTTAATCAAGGTATAAAAAGTTATAAAGATTTACCAATTAAAATGTCTGAATTTGGAAAAGTTCACAGATATGAACCTTCAGGAGCTGTACACGGAATGATGAGAGTTAGGTCTTTTACGCAAGACGATGCACACATATTTTGTACTGAAGATCAAATAACTGACGAATGTATTGAAGTAACAAATTTGATTTTAGAAATATATAAAGATTTTGGATTCTCTAATATAAAGATTAATTATGCAGATAGGCCAAAGAAAAGAGTTGGTGAAGATAATATATGGGATAAATCTGAAAAAGCCTTATTAAAAGCAGTAAAGAAAGCAGGGGTAGAATATGAAATTAATAAAGGAGAAGGAGCGTTTTATGGACCAAAAATTGAGTTTGTTTTAAAAGATGTAATTAATAGAGAGTGGCAATGTGGAACAGTCCAAGTAGATTTTAATTTACCAGAAAGACTAAATGCAAATTATGTTAATGAAAAAGGGGAAAAAAAAAGACCCGTATTAATACATCGCGCATTATTTGGTTCGCTAGAAAGATTTTTAGGAATTTTAATTGAACATTACAATGGCAAGTTTCCTTTCTGGTTAGCTCCTACACAAGTTAGCGTATGTACTATTACTGAAAAATTTAATGATTTTGGAAATGAGATTTATAAAAAATTGTCTGAATTAGGTTTAAAAGTTGATTTTGACTCACGCAATGAGAAAATTAATTATAAAATTAGAGAGCATAGTCATAAAAAGGTTCCTATAATATTAATTGTTGGAGAAAAAGAAAAAAAAGAAAATTCTGTTACTATTAGAGAATTATCTATAGATAAGCAAAAATTTTTAAAACTAGATAAAGCAATAAAATATATAAAAAAAAAAATTTGAATAAATTAAAATTTAAGCGATAATTTATGTTAATTAAAAATTAGAAAGAAAGGAGCATAGGAATACAACAACAATATCGTAAGAAGTTCTATAGGCCGCGCGGTCCAAGGGTAAATCATTACATAAGAGCTGAAAAAATAAAATTAATAGATCATCAAGGAGAAATGCTAGGTATATTTTCAGTTGATGATGGAATAAAAAAAGCAAAAGATCTTGGTTTAGATTTGGTTGAAATATCGCCGAATACTAAACCGCCTATTTGCAAGATATTAGATTTAGGAAAATATAGATATCGTCAACAGAAAAAAGAAAGCCAAAAAAAAAAGAAACAAAAAATTTCAATAACTAAAGAAGTACGTTTTAGACCAGGAATAGATGACCATGATTATGAAATTAAAATGAAGCATATTCAAAAATTTTTACAAAAAGGCGATAAAGTCAAAGCTACATTGAGGTGGAAAGGAAGAGAATTTTATGGAAATAGAGATCTGGGAAACAAACTCTTTATTAGAATAAAAGAAGATATTAAAGATATTGCTACAATTGAGCAAGAACCTAAAATGTTAGGGAGACAATTGGTAATGGTGCTAAATCCAAATAATTAATTCTATTGATTTCAGATTAAATACTGAGTATATTTCTAATTTTTTAAGGTTAATTTAATGCCAAAACTTAAGACAAAAAGCGCAATAAAAAAAAGATTTACTTTTACAGGTTCAGGTAAAATTAAAAGAACTTTTGCTTTTAAAAGGCATAATTTAAGAAAAAGATCACAGTCAATGAAAAGAAAAACAAGAGGAACAACAATTTTAAAAAAGTCTGATTTTCAAACTATAAGGGATTATTTACCATACAATAATTAGTAAATATTATGGCTAGAGTAAAACGAGGAGTTCAATCAAGAGCAAGGCACAAAAAAGTAATAAAGCAAGCCAAAGGATACAGAGGTAGATCTAAAAATGTTTTTAGGATTGCTATAGAAAAGGTCGAAAAGGGATTGCAGTACGCCTATAGGGACCGAAGAGCAAAAAAAAGAAATTTTAGGGGGCTTTGGATACAAAGAATTAATGCTGGCGTTAGAGAACATGGTATGAGTTACAGTCAATTTATTAATGGAATAAAGAAAGCAGAAATAGATATTGATAGAAAAATTCTTGCAGATATTGCTAAAAATAATCCAACTACATTCAAATTTATTGTAGATAAAATTCGACAAACTAAATAAAAAAAATTAATAAAAAACTTTTTATAAAACTGTTAAAATAAATTTTTTATAAGAGTTTTTTTTAATCCATGTCAGAAGAATTAGAAAAACTAGAAATACAAATAAAAGAAAAGATATCTAATGCTGATAATTTAGAACATTTAAATTCTATAAGAATAGAGGTATTTGGAAAAAAAGGCTTAATTACTAATCATTTAAAGTTTTTGACCGAACTACCTGATAATGAGAGAAGAATAAAAGGAAAAATAATTAATGATATTAAAAATAAAATCAACAAACTACTTCAACAAAAAAACAAGATTTTGAATGATAGTGAAATATCAAAAAAACTGGAAAAAGAAGAAATAGATATAACTTTAACATCGAGACCTTTTGATGAAGGCAAATTAAACCCAATAACTCAAACTATAGCTGAAGTTACTACAATTCTTCAAAAAATGGGTTTTGAAACAGCTTTGGGACCTGATATAGAAGATGATTATCATAATTTTACTGCTTTAAATATTCCACCTGAACATCCAGCGCGCCAATTACACGATACTTTTTATTTAAAAAATAATAATAAACTTTTAAGAACTCATACTTCTCCAGTTCAAATTAGGACATTAGAAAAAATAAAACCCCCGCTAAAAATTATAGCACCTGGTAGAACTTACCGCGCAGATTCAGATATAACTCATACCCCAATGTTTCATCAAATAGAAGGATTATGTTTGGACATAAACATAAATATGAGTCATTTAAAAGGCTGTATAATGGATTTTTGTAGAGAGTTTTTTGAAATAGATGATTTACCTGTACGATTTAGACCTAGTTTTTTCCCATTTACAGAACCTTCGGCAGAAATTGATATAGGTTGTTTTAAAGATAAAAAAAAAATTAAAATTGGAAACGGAGGAAGTTGGCTTGAAATTATGGGATGCGGCATGGTTCATAATAAAGTTTTGAAATACTGTAAAGTTGATTCTAATAAATATCAAGGATTTGCATTTGGAGTAGGTGTGGAAAGATTAGCAATGTTAAAATACGGCATTCCAGATTTGAGAAGTTTTTTTGAATCAGATATTAAATGGTTAAATAACTTTGGATTTTCTATTTTTGAAAATATAGAAAAAATTTAAAAAAATGAAATTTACATTTTCTTGGTTACAAAAATATTTAAAAACAAAAAAAAATCTTAGCAATATTTGTGAAAGACTAACAATGTTGGGCATAGAAGTTGCTGAAGTCATTGATAATCAAAATTTTTTTAAACAATTTAAGATTGCAGAAGTTATCGATGTCCAAAATCACCCCAATGCTGACCGATTAAAGTTATGTAAAGTTAATGATGGAAAGTCCAATTTAAATATTGTTTGTGGAGCACTAAATGTAAAAAAAGGCATGCGAGCGGTTCTTGCACCAATTGGAACAAAAATGTTAGAAGAAGATTTTGTAATAAAAAAATCAAAAATTCGCGGAGTTGAGAGCGAAGGAATGCTTTGTTCTGAAAAAGAGATTGGCCTTGGAACTGATAGTGATGGCATAATACATTTGGAGCAGAAAACAAAAACGGGCAGCTTGTTATCAAGTCTTTACCCTTCAGAAAAAATTATTGATGCAGAAATTACTCCTAATAGATCTGACTGTTTAGGAGTTTTTGGTATTGCAAGAGACCTAGCAGCAAGTAGCGCGGGTACTTTTATAGAAAAAAAAATTCCTAAAATTAAAGGTAAATTTAAAAGTAAAATTAATATAAAAATTGCAAAAGAAGCAAAATCAGTTTGCCCCGTGTTTTACGGACGTTATATAAAAAATGTTAAAAATTGTGAAAGTCCTGACTGGTTGAAAAAACAATTACAATCAGTAGGATTGAAACCAATTTCAGCTTTAGTAGACATTACTAATTATTTAACTATTGATTACAACAGACCTCTACATGTGTTTGACGCTAATAAAATAAATGGGAATTTAGAAATTTTTTTGACAAAGGGGAGTGAAAATTTAAAAGCTTTGGATGAACAGAACTATAAGTTATCTAAAGGAATGATAGCTATTAAAGATAACAAAAATTTATTAAGTATCGCAGGGGTCATTGGAGGTGTTTCCTCAATGTGCGATTTAAATACTAAAAATGTATTTTTAGAGTCCGCATATTTTGACCCTATATCTATTGCAAAAACAGGTCGATTATTGAATATAGAAACAGATGCTAGACAACGATTTGAAAGAGGAGTGGATCCAGAAAGTGTTTCTGCAGGGATAGAACTGGCAACAGAATTAATACTGAAAATTTGTGGGGGTGAAATTAGCGAAATTACTTCAGATGGAAAAATTCCAGTAAATAAAAAAAAAATTATTTTTGATATAAATAAAATTGAGAATTTTGTTGGATTAAAAATTTCAGATAAAATTATTCAAAGTATTTTAAATAAATTAGGTTTTAAAATTTCAAAAAATGGATCTAAATATAAAATATCTCCACCTAGCTGGAGACATGATATAGAAAATGAAGCAGATATTATTGAAGAAATTATTCGTATTTATGGTTATGATAAAATTCCATCTAAGTCCATATATATTAGCAATGAAAAAAAAGTAAATAATCTTTGTCAAACTAGAGAATTGAATATGAAGAGATCTTTAGCGCAAAGAGGATTAATTGAAACAGTAACGTGGTCTTTTATGTCAAATAAAAATGCACAAATTTTTGGTATGAATAATAATTTGGAGATACAAAATCCGATTAGTAGTGATTTGAATATTATGAGACAATCAATACTTCCTAATTTATTAGACGCTGCTTGTTATAATATTGACAATGGAGAGGAAAAAGTTTGTATATTTGAATTAGGGCCAATTTTTAATAGTAAATTTGAAAATGATCAACAAATATTTTTATCAGGGATAAGATGTGGTCAAAGTAAAAAACATTGGTTAAAAAAAGAAAGACCCTACGACATTTTTGATGTAAAACTTGATATAGAGACTATTCTTAGATGCTGCAAACTTCCTCCAAAATCATATGTGTTAAATAATGAAGTTCCAAATTATTATCACCCGAGAAAATCTGGCTGTATAAACTTTTTAAATAAATTTAAAGGAGGATTTTTTGGTGAAATCCATCCAGACATAATAAAAAAATTTCAAATTAATTATCCTGTATATGCTTTTGAATTAAATTTAAATACTTTGCCACATGAATTTGTAGAAAATAAAAAAAGTTTTAATAGTAAAAATTTTCAAAAAGTTGAAAGAGATTTTGCGTTTATTCTTGATAAAAAAATTCAATCGCAAATTATAATTGATTTAATTAATAAAGTAGAAAGTAAATTAATTAGTGAAGTTAATATTTTTGATGTATATGAGGGAGAAGGAATACCAGAAGAAAAAAAGTCTATAGCTGTTTCAATAATTTTACAACCTGAAGATAGAACTTTAAAAGACACAGAAATAGAAATAATTTGTAAAAATATTATTTCAAATGTTGTAGAAAATACAGGTGCAATTCTAAGAGAAAAATAATCTGATATGAAAATTTCTAATATTAGAAACTTTGCCATTATCGCACATATAGATCATGGAAAATCAACTTTAGCTGATAGACTGATCCAATTTTGTGGAGGAATATCACAAAGGGAATTTAGAGAACAATTACTAGATTCTATGGATATTGAAAGAGAAAGAGGAATTACTATTAAGGCTCAAACTGTACAACTAAATTATAAATATGATAATGAAGAATATAAATTGAATTTAATTGATACCCCAGGCCATGTAGATTTTGCTTATGAAGTAAATAGATCATTAGCTGCTTGCGAAGGATCAATTTTAGTTGTAGATAGTACTCAAGGAGTTGAAGCTCAAACTTTGGCAAATTCCTACCAGGCTATTTCTAATAATCATGAAATAATACCTGTTCTTAATAAAATAGATTTACCAGCAGCGAATCCTGAAAATGTTATTGAACAAATCGAAGATATAATAGGCATTGAAGCAAAAGATGCGATAAAGATATCTGCCAAGACAGGAGAAGGCGTTAAAAATTTATTAAATTTGTTAGTTAAAAATTTACCTGCACCTCAAGGAATTGATGAAAACCCACTCCAAGTTTTTGTTATTGATAGTTGGTATGATAAGTATCTTGGGGTCATTACTTTAGTAAGAGTAAAAAATGGAATTCTTAAAGTAGGGCAAAAAATCCAAATGATGTCTAACAAAGTATCTTATGATATTGAGAAAGTTGGAGTATTTACACCCAAATTAAAGTATGTAGATAAATTAACAGCAGGCGAAATAGGATTTATCACAGCAGGTATTAAAAGAGTTGCTGACTGTAAAATTGGAGACACATTAACTGAAGAAAAAAAACCATGTGGTAAAGCACTTCCAGGTTTTAAACCTTCACAACCTGTTGTTTTTTGCGGATTGTTTCCATACGATAGTTCACAATTTAATGATTTCAAAGATAGTCTAGAAAAATTAAGTTTAAATGATTCTAGTTTTTCTTATGAGCAAGAATCTTCTGCTGCTTTGGGACAAGGATTTCGTTGCGGTTTCCTGGGTCTATTGCATATGGAAGTAATAAGAGAAAGATTAGAAAGAGAATTTAATCTTCAACTTATAACAACAGCACCTAGCGTTGTTTATCAAATAACTGACAATAATAATAAAATAAAGAAAATACAAAATCCAATTGAGTTTCCTGACCCATCATTAATAAGTAAAATGGAAGAACCATGGGTTACTTCAACAATTATTGTTCCTAAAAATTATTTAGGAAGTGTTTTTGAATTATGTGAATCAAGAAGAGGAGAACAGATCGATCATAATTTTATGGGGAAAACTGCGGTTGTTAAATACAAACTGCCTTTGGCTGAAACGATTATTGATTTTTATGATCGTTTAAAATCTATAACAACAGGTTATGCAAGTTTTGATTATCAAATAGATGGCTATAAAGAAAGTAAATTAATAAAATTAAATATTTTAGTTAATCAAGAAATAGTTGAACCTTTATCAATTATTATTCATGCAACCCATGCTGAACAAAGAGGAAGAGAAATCTGCAAAAGGTTAAAGGATGTTCTTCCTAGACAGCAATACAAATTACCGATTCAAGCAGCTATAGGTGGAAAAATTATTGCAAGAGAAACAGTTCCAGCTTATAGAAAAGATGTAACAGGAAGCTTGTATGGCGGAGATAGGACAAGAAAAGATAAATTATTAAAAAAACAAAAAAAAGGAAAACAACGTTTAAAACAATTTGGAAAAGTCGATATTCCACAATCTGCTTTTTTAGAAGCTCTTAAAACTAGCGAAAATAATAAATAATATTATTATATATTTATTTAGGACAGGTGTCAGAGTGGTCGATTGTGCATCCTTGGAAAGGATGTGTTCTAGCAATAGAACCGGGAGTTCGAATCTCCCCCTGTCCGCCATTTTTTTTTGGTGCCCCCTACGAGTTTCGAACTCGTGTTTCCGCGTTGAGAACGCAGCGTCCTAGACCACTAGACGAAGGGGACAATGTAATAATTATTTTAGTTTTTTTTAATAGAAATTAAATTCAAAAATATTAACTCTATAATGTACACATATGTTAGATATAAACAAATGTATTTGGATTACTGGAGCAAGTACGGGAATTGGAAAAGCTCTTGCATTAAAATTAGCTAGTGAAGGATTTAAAATAGCAGTAAGCGCAAGATCAATTAAAAATTTGAAAAAATTAAAAAAAGAATCTAAATCCCTAAAAGGATTAATTAGCATTTACCCATTAAATATTAATTTTAGGGAAAAAGTTGTTTCAACTTTTAATAAAATTGAGAAAGAATTAGGAGGTGTAGGTACAGTAGTTTTAAATGCAGCTATTAATGAGCCAGCAAATAGTCAAAATTTTTCATCTAAAAAACTCGAAAATATTATGCATGTTAATTATATAGGAACAACAAATTGCCTTGATCCGGTTATTAAGAAATTTACAAAAAGAAAGAATGGTAAAATTGCGGTTGTAGCATCTTTAGCAGGATATATAGGTTTTCCATATTCATCTGCTTACTGCCCTACTAAAGCAGCTTTAATCAGCCTTTGTGAATCTCTTAGATCTGATTTAGAACAATATAATGTAATTCTTCAGATTATAAATCCAGGTTTTGTTAAAACAGCTATGACAGATAAGAATAATTTTTATATGCCTTTTTTAATCTCTAGTAATAAATCTGCAGAATATATTTATAAAGGTTTGCAAACAAATCGTTTTGAAATTTTTTATCCAAAAATATTTGCATATATATTAAAACTTTTAAAGTTACTGCCTTATTTTTTATTACTTCCCATATTAAAATCTATGCTTAAAAAATATAGAATGAGAAAGTAGTTGTTTTTAAAAACACCAATCCCTTTATTCTAAAAAAAAACAAGAATTTAACAGAAAATATATGTAAGGAATTATATTTGTTTTATATTAACAGCGCTTTGTCTGCCATTTTCCTCTTCAACGTCGTATGATATTTTATCACCTTCGTTAAGTACAGAAATATTGGCTTTTTGTAACGCAGTAATATGCAAGAACATATCCTTCTCATCGTCATCTTGATCTACAAATCCGTAACCTTTTTTTGGATTAAACCATTTGACTTTGCCGGTTTTTGAACTCATTTATTCGTTATCTCAATAGTAAAAGTTAATAAATTAATAAATAACTATTTAAGCAATAATTTAATTTAATGCAATACTTTTTAATTTAAAAAAAGTCTTAATTTTTTTTTTTAAATTTTTGTTATTTTACATATAATTTGTAAGATACTTTAATGGTCTTAAGAAGTGTAATTACAAATTTTGTTAAGTTAGAGTCTTCAAGCGGAATAATTCTTCTTGCCGCAGGGCTAGTTGCTTTGATTTTAAGTAATTCAAATTTTGCTGATGCGTTTAATCATATTCTCCATTTAAAATTATATTTTGGGACAAACTTACCATTGTTTTATAAATCCATTCAGCATTGGATAAATGATGGCGCAATGGTAATATTTTTTTTCTGCATTGGTTTAGAAATTAAAAGAGAGTTTTTAGAAGGCGAACTTTCCATGCCTTCACAAGCTATATTGCCAGTTATAGCGGCATTCGGAGGAATGGCTATTCCAGCAATTTTTTATTTATTATTTAATTTTAATAATCCAGAAACATTCCAAGGATGGGCTATACCTTCAGCAACTGACATTGCTTTTTCTTTAGGTGTTCTTAGTCTTCTTGGAAAAAGGGTTCCAATATCATTAAAAATTTTTTTAATGGCACTTGCAATTATTGATGATTTAGGAGCTATTATAATTATAGCATTATTTTATAGTACTGACTTAGAATTACTTTCTTTATTTGTTGTTTTGTTTATTTTATTTTTTCTTTATCTAAGCAACAAAAGAAATTTGCAAAATATTTGGATATATATTTTTCTTGGCTTCTTACTTTGGATTTTTATCCAAAATGCAGGAATTCATGCGACCATATCAGGAGTTTTGTTAGCAATATTTATTCCTCATGAAAAAACAAAACAAGGATCCTTGCTTACTTGTGCTGAAAATAAACTTCATCCTTGGGTTGCTTATTTAATTATGCCATTGTTTGCATTAACTAATGCTGGAGTTTATTTGGGGAATGTATCTTTAGCATCTTTATCTAATCCGGTTCCTCTAGGAATTATGACAGGGCTTTTTTTTGGGAAACAAATTGGAGTTTTTTTTACAACTTTTTTATTAATAAAAATGGGCTATGCAAGGCTGCCTTCAGAATCTAATTGGATTCAAATGTATGGTATTGCAGTATTAACTGGAATAGGCTTTACAATGGCAATGTTTATAAATTTTTTAGCATTTGATACTGACGTATATATAAATCAAGCTAAAATAGCTATCTTAATTGCTTCATTTGCGTCAGCAGTTTTAGGTTATATCTTACTTAATTTTAAGAGCAGCAGAAATTAATTGCTTTGTATATTTTTGTTTAGGTGATTTAAATATTTGATTAGAGTTTCCGCTTTCAACAACTTTACCATTTTTTAAAACAATTAATTGATGGGCAAGTGATCGTACAACTCTTAGATCATGTGAAATAAATACATAACCCAAATTATTTTCTTTTTGTAATTTTTTTAAAAGGTTAACAATTTGTGATTGAACAGATAAATCTAATGCAGAAGTTGGTTCATCTAGAATAAGAAAACGTGGTTTTAAAACAATAACTCTTGCTATCGCTATACGTTGCCTTTGACCACCACTAAATTCATGGGGATAACGATTTAAAATAGTTGTATCAAGATCAACTTTTCTTAATGTATCTAAAATTAATTTTTCTCGATCTTTTTGAGTCAAATCATTCTTATGAATTTCTAATCCTTCTCCTATAATTTCTTTTATACTCAGTCTTGGCGATAAAGATCCAAATGGGTCTTGGAAAACAACTTGAATTTCACTTCTTAACGGTTTCATTTGTTTGAAATCAAATTTATTAATACTTAATTTCTGTTTTTTTTGAAAAAAATTAATTTCTC
>CAYXBD010000002.1:0-18787 GCA_964463275.1 uncultured Alphaproteobacteria bacterium
ATTTAATTTATATAAAAGATAAACCTAATGGTAAAAATATTAATTATAAATGTGGCACTCTGCATATTCAAAGTTTAATAAAAAAAGTAAAAGAAAAATCTGCTGATTTTGGGATCTCATTTGACGGAGATGGAGATAGAATAATTTGTTGTGATGAAAAGGGAAAAATAATTGATGGTGATAAAATTTTAGGGTGTTTAACTCAATATTTCTTGTACAAATCTAAACTAAGAGTAAATGCAATGGTTGGTACAACGATGACAAACAGAGGTCTTGAAAAATTTATTAATGGAATGGGATTAAAATTTTATAAATCAAAGGTAGGTGATAAATTTGTTTATGAATTAATGAAGAAAAAAAAATGTTTTATAGGGGGAGAGCAATCAGGCCATATAATTCTTAAAGAATTTGGTTCCTCGGGGGACGGTATTTTAATAGCTTTGTATTTAATTAAAATAATTTCAGAATCTAATAAAAAAACTAGCCAAATATTTGATCTTTATAACTCCTATTTTCAAATACAAAAAAACATAAAATTAAAAGATTCTTTATATAAAAAAAATAAAAAAATTAATAATTTAGTAAGAAATTACAATAATAAAATTATTAATGAAAATAGAATATTAATTAGATTTTCTGGTACCGAACCTGTTATTAGATTGTTAGTTGAGGGAGAAAAATATGGTAAAATCAGTATATTAGCAAAGAGACTAAGTAATAAAATAAAAAAAAAAATATAAATAAAAGATTTAAAAAAATTAAAAACAAACTACAGTGTTGCTAATTTACAACATATAGTATTTATATGTAATTTTTTTCTTTTAATACACTATATTAAGTGTATAGTATAAAAATACTACTATATGTAGTAATTATGTATAATTACTAATATTTTTTATAGGGGGCAATCAAATGAATGCCTTAAATGCAGCGAAAAGATGGATTGGAGCACTAACTGAAGTAGGTTTGATGCTTATCGCGTTTGCTATAGTTGTTGGCCTTTTGTCGCCAGGAAACGTTCCGTTTATTGGAACAGATGTAGTTAGCAATATTACGGCTTTAGTTGCTGACCTTGGTGATGGCGGTATTGTTGGCTTAGTAGCATTAGCTATCATATGTTGGTTACTTAATAAAAGATCAATCAGCTAGGATAAAAAAAAAGTTTCACCCTCCCGAATTTGATCCCGACACGGTGAAGGTGTAGAGTAAAAAGAGCCCAGCAACTGGGCTCTTTTTTTTTGTTTTATTTTTTTAGACCTAATTGTGATTGTACAAATTGGCTATCGAACTTTGCAATCTCCTTTTTTGAGGATTTACTTTTATCTAATATAGAAATGAACCATGTTACTATGAATGCTGTTGTTACTGAAAATAGTGCAGGATACTTATATGGAAAAATTGGTTCATCATTACCAAAGATATCAACCCAAACAGTTGGACCAAGAATTACCAAAATTGTCGCTGTGATAAGGCCGGCTCCGCCTCCTATTAAAGCACCTATGGAGGTTAGTTTTTTCCAGTACATGGAGAGAAATAAAATTGGAAAGTTTGCGCTGGCTGCCACGGCAAATGCAAGACCAACCATAAATGCAACGTTTTGTTTTTCAAAAATAATACCAAGAAAGATAGCAATACACCCTAATGTAACGGCAGATACTTTTGATACAAATAATTCATCTTTTTCTTTAACTTTCCCTTTTTTGAAAACAGAAGCGTATAAATCGTGACTAACTGCTGAGGCTCCGGCAAGAGTAAGTCCTGATACCACAGCAAGTATTGTGGCAAACGCTACAGCTGATATAAATCCCAAAAACATGTCACCCCCAACAGCGTTTGCAAGATGTATTGCAGCCATATTGTTTCCTCCCCTCAGACCACCGCTTGGGTTTAAAAATTCAGGATTTGTTGAAATTAACATAATTGCTCCGAAACCTATTATGAATGTTAATATGTAGAAATAGCCAATAAAACCTGTGGCAAAAAAAACTGATTTACGTGCTTCTTTTGCATCGCTAACGGTAAAAAAACGCATTAGAATATGAGGAAGTCCTGCTGTTCCAAACATAAGAGCTATCCCTAGAGATATTGCTGAAATAGGATCTGATATCAATCCACCAGGTTTCATAATAGCATAACTTTGTGGATGGACATTTATTGCCTTTTGAAAAAGTATCTCAAAACTGAAACCAGTAGTCCACATAACTGCAATTGCCATAAATGTTGCACCAGACAAAAGTAACACAGCCTTGATGATTTGAACCCACGTTGTTGCTAACATACCACCAAAACTTACATAAAGAACCATTAACACACCAACTGTAACAACAGCCAACTCGTATGGCAGACCAAATAGTAGTTGAATTAGTTTGCCTGCTCCGACCATTTGCGCAATTAGGTATAATGCAACAGTTATTAATGACCCGACAGCAGCGAGACATCTTATTTGGGTCTGATCAAGACGGTGTGCCGCAGCATCGGCAAATGTATATTCTCCTAAATTGCGTAGCCGTTCAGCGAGTAGAAATAATATAATTGGCCATCCTACAAGAAACCCAATGGAATAAATAAGACCATCGTATCCTGAAAGATAAACAAGACCTGAAATACCTAAAAAAGATGCAGCGGACATGTAATCACCTGCAATAGCTAATCCGTTTTGTAGACTAGTAATTTTTCCACCTGCAGCGTAAAAGTGAGAACGGGATTTTGTCTTTTTAGCAGCCCAATAAGTAATTATAAGAGTTGCGAAGACAAATATGAAGAACATTGTTATGGCAGGATAATTTGTCATTTGTTCTTTTTTAGAATTATTCTTTCTATTTGGTCAAATTCTTTATTTGCTATAAAGACGTAAATTCCCGTTGATGCAAAAGCCAAGAGTATAATTGAAACTCCAATAGGAATTCCAATTGTGATAATTGATTCATCGGATATTTTATGTCCTAACACTTCTGGAAAAAAAGCAACTAGGAGTATAAAAGAAAAGTAAGTTAAAAGTGTAATAGCAGATAATAACCAGCTAACATAAGATTTTTTTCTAACTAGGGATTTGAAGTCTTGGTTGTTAATAATTTTTTTTTCTAAACGAGATCCCATTGAAACTAGACTACTTAAATTTTATTTTTCGTTATTGTAATTTTTTTAGAAGTTTTATATTTTTTAAAATCTAAATACTTTTTAGACATATCTCTCATTCCTTTTTTTACGTAATTTCTGATATCATGAGTTATATGCATTGAGCAAAATTTAGGACCACACATGGAACAAAATTGAGCAACTTTAGCTCCTTCAGATGGTAATGTCTCATCATGGAATAACTTTGCTTTTTCTGGATCTAAAGATAAATTAAACTGATCATTCCATCTAAACTCAAATCTAGCTTTACTTAACGCATCATCTCTAATTCTTGCACCTGGGTGTCCTTTAGCTAAGTCAGCAGCATGAGCTGCTATTTTGTAAGAAATAACACCTTCTTTTACATCTTCTTTTTCAGGTAGTCCCAGATGTTCTTTAGGAGTTACATAGCACAACATTGCAGTTCCGTACCATCCAATCATTGCTGCCCCAATTGCACTAGTTATATGATCATAAGCAGGGGCTATATCAGTAGTTAAAGGACCTAGTGTATAAAAAGGAGCTTCATTACACAAATTTTCTTGCTTTGTAACATTTTCTTTAATTAGATTTATTGGAACATGTCCTGGCCCTTCAATCATAACTTGGCAATCCATCTTATATGCAGTTTTGTTTAATTTGCCCAGTGTTTCGAGTTCAGCAAATTGAGCTTTGTCATTTGCATCTGCTATAGAACCTGGTCGCAAACCATCTCCTAATGAAAAAGAAACATCATAACTTCTCATGATTTCACATATTTCTTTGAATTTAGTATATAAAAAATTTTCTTTATGATGAGCTAGGCACCATTTTGCCATTATAGAACCACCACGTGATACAATTCCTGTTGTTCTTTTAGAGGTTAAAGGTATGTGTTGTAAACGCACACCTGCGTGAATTGTAAAATAGTCCACACCTTGCTCTGCCTGTTCAATTAACGTATCTCTATATATCTCCCATGTTAAATCTTCTGGTAATTCCACTTTTTCTAAAGCTTGATAAATTGGAACTGTGCCAACGGGTACTGGAGAATTTCTTACAATATATTCCCTAATATTATGAATATTTTTTCCAGTAGATAAATCCATAATAGTGTCTGCACCCCATCTAATTGCCCATACCATTTTTTCTACTTCATTAATTGCATCAGAAGTAATAGCAGAATTTCCAATATTAGCATTAATTTTAACATAAAAGTTTTTACCGATTATCATTGGCTCTAACTCTGTATGATTTATATTTGATGGAATAATAGCTCTTCCTCTTGCTATTTCATCCATAACATATTTAGGACTTATTATTTGCGGGAAATTGCTTTTTTGAATATTTTTTTTATTTTCTTTTCTAAATTCATTTTCTCTTATAGCCACATATTCCATTTCAGGAGTAAGAATTCCTTTTTTTGCATAATATAGTTGAGTAATGCAGTTATTTTTTTTTGACTTAAAAACATTTTTTTCTTTTTTAAAAACATCTAAAATTTTTTCATTATTTTTTTTAAAACCATTGTCTTGATAAGATACTTTACGACCTCTATATTTAATTATAGATTTATTTTTATTTACCCATTCTTTTCTATTTTTTTTTAATCCTAAATTTATATTAAAATCATTGCTGTTTTTAGATTCGGTATACACACCCGAGCTATCATAAACATAAATTTTGTTAGCGCTTGCTTCTTTTGATAAGTTGATTTGTCTAATCGGAACTCTTATATCGGAAAAAATTTTTCCTTTTAAATAAACTTTTTTTGAAGAAGGAAATGGTCCAATTGTAATTTTTCTTTTTTTATTAATTCTCTTATCCATTAGTTTTAAAAGTATCAGGAAGGACAGTCTCTTTCCCTCCGCTAATATTATTTAGTTCAGGTCTTAAGGGTTAATTCTCAGCTTAAATTGCTCCCCTAAGAGACATTAAAATAGTAGTAATAATTTTTTCAATTATTATAACATATAATGTATGAATCAGAAAAAAAATTTACTTCCGATTGGTTTTAGAGATATCTTAACAAACGAAGCAAATCTTCAGTTTGTATATGGAAGAAAATTATTAGAAAACTTTGAATCATGGGGATATTCATTTATAGATCCACCAATAATTGAATATGAAAAAACTTTATCTGATGTAAAAAATAAGTTATTAAATAAAAAAACCTTATCTTTTTTTGATCCATTAACAAAAGAAAAAATATCATTAAGACCAGATATTACAACTCAATTAGCTAGAATAGCTGAAGATAGATTATTTGGTTTACCAAAACCATTGAGATTATGTTATTTTGGAGATGTTTTTAGAGCAGATAAACCAAAGTTATCATCTGATAGACAATTTAAACAAGCTGGAGTTGAAATTATAGGTTCAAAAAATCTGTTTGCTGATGTTGAAATAATTGATTTAAGTTTAGACTCCTTAAAAAAAATTAATTTTAAAAAAATTAGCTTAGATATAAATGCTCCAATAATACTAGAAAAAATATTTGATGATTTTAAAGTTTCTTTAGCTAAAAGAATTAACTTAAGAAAACTTGTTGCGAAAAAAAATATCAAGGAAATCTATAATTATGATGTTAAATTATTTAATGTTTTAAATGAAATAATTAATTCTTCCGGTCCTTTAAAAAAAAATCTAAAAAAAATTAAAAGAATAAAATTTGGAAGTAATGCTAAGAAAGTTGTAAAAGATTTTATAAAAATTTGTTCTTTATTAACAAAAAAGAGTTCTGGTGAATATAAAATTTCAATAGATTTATTAGACCACAGAGGATTTGAATATTACACAGGCATAACATTTAGTATTTTCTGTTTAAATTCTAGTAAAGAAGTTTGTAGAGGAGGGCGTTATTTAACATCAAAAAATAAAGATGCCGTCGGTGCAACTTTTTTTTTAAATCAATTTTTACAACTAAATAACACTATAAATAGTAAAAGAAAAAAACTTCTAGTTTCTTTTGGAAGTATTTTTGATAAAAATTTACAAAAATTAAGAAAAAAGGGATGGATTATAATTCAGAATATTGACAGTGATAATGATAAAAAAATTGCTAAATTACATAACTGTAAATTTATATTTAAAAATAATAAGATAAAAGCTTTAAAATGAAGAATATTACAATAGTTGGTGCACAGTGGGGTGATGAAGGAAAAGGTAAAATTGTAGATCATATATGCGGTAAATTTGATGTAGTCTTAAGATTTCAAGGCGGCCACAATGCTGGTCATACAATTGTTATAGGTAATGATAAATTTATATTAAGCATTTTACCATCAGGCTTGATTAGAAATAAACTGTGTATAATTGGAAGCAATGTTGTTATAGATCCTATCCATTTTTTAAAAGAGATAGATTTATTAAGAAAAAAGAAAATAAAAATATCACAAGAAAATCTAAAAATTGCAAATAACGCATCAATATTATTACCTTTTCATTCTACCATTGATCAAGTAAGAGAAAAAAAATTATCCAAAAAAAAAATTGGAACAACAGGAAGAGGTATAGGCCCTTGTTATGAAGATAAGATTGCTAGAAGAGGTCTGAAGATATATGATCTAGAAGATACAAGCGTACTTAAAACTAGATTAAAAGATTTAATAGATTTTCATAATATTTTTTTAAAAAATTTTTCACAAAAAAAAATTTCGTTCAATGAAACCTTTAAACTGTTAACCTCATTAAGAAAAAAAATTTTACCATTTTCTATAGACGTAAGTGAATTTATTAATAGTAAGTATTTTTCTAAAAAAAAATTACTTTTCGAAGGCGCGCAAGGATTAATGTTAGATATTGATCATGGAACTTTTCCATTTGTAACTTCAAGCAATACTATTCCAGCCGTTGCAGCTGCGAGCATTGGTATAAGACCATCTGAAGTTGGCCATATATTAGGTGTTTTAAAATCATACACAACTAGAGTTGGAGAAGGACCTTTTCCAACTGAGATTAAATCTAATCTAGGATTAAAAATCGCAAGAAATGGAAATGAATTTGGAAGTGTTACTAATAGACCAAGACGTTGTGGATGGTTCGATGCAGTTCAATGCAGAAAAGCTATTAAAATAGCAGGGATTGATTCTATAGCATTAACAAAAATTGATGTATTAGACGATTTTAAAAAAATAAAAATTTGTTACCAATATAAAATTGGAAAAAAAGAAATTCATTTTATGCCTAGTTCAAATAAAAAATTAAACAATGTAAAGCCTATCTATTTAACAGTAGATGGATGGTGTACAAATACTACTGGTATAAAAAATAAAAAATTGCTCCCTCAAAAAGCACAAAAATTTATTAAAATTATTGAAAAACTTATAAATACTCCAATAGTTTTTTTATCTAATGGACCCGATAGAAATGATGTTATTAATTTAAAAAAAATAGACTAATTTATAAAACAGAAATTTCTTCTCTTTCAAGATTTCTTTTAATTAATAAATTTTTTACAGACTTTTTTAGTTTTTCCATTGCTCTTACTTCAATCTGCCTAACTCTTTCTCTTGAAATTTTGTAATGATTACTTAAATACTCAAGCGTTTTTGGCTTATCTTTCAATCTTCTTTGAACCATTATATATTTTTCTCTTGAACTTAAAACATTTATAGCCTTATCAAGCAAATCTTTTCTTTGATTTAATTCTTGAGATTTTGATATTAGATATTCTTGTGTTGGAGATCCATCCACTAACCAGTCTTGCCATTCTCCCTCACCATCTTCTTTAAGTGGTGCGTTCAGTGAATGATCTGGGCCAGCCAATCTTCTATTCATTTCTGTTACTTCTTTTTTTGAGACATTTAAGTTTTTTGCTATCTTATTAACATTTTCAGGATACATGTCTCCTTCTTCATATGCTCTTAAACTTGATTTAATTTTTCTTAAATTAAAAAATAATTTCTTTTGTGCAGCAGTTGTTCCCATTTTAACTAAAGACCAACTATGTAAAATATATTCTTGGATAGAAGCTCTTATCCACCACATTGCATAAGTAGCTAATCTAAATCCTTTTGTATAATCAAATCTTTTTATTGATTCCAGCATACCAATATTTCCTTCAGAGATTAATTCATTTATTGGTAGCCCATAACCTTTATAGCCCATTGCAATTTTTGCAACTAATCTTAAGTGACTTGTAACCATAATATGAGCTGATTCAATATCTTTCTTTTTTGCCCATTTTATAGCTAAATCTCTTTCATACTTAGGTTCTAAAAGAGGATATTTTCGTATTTCTTGTAAATACCTATTTAGACCGTTTTCTGAAGTGATTCTTGGTAAGTATTTATAAATAGCTGTCATATTTATTACCTTTGAAAGTTTAATAGAATCCGATATTTATATAATGATTCTATTAATTAATATAAGCTTTATCACTTATCCACAGTTTCTCATAATTATATAATACTTGTCAAGTAATTAAATTGATTTTAGTTTACTTATTAACTCATTGAAATCACTAGGTAATTTAGAAATAATTTTTATCGTCTTTTTTTTTATTGGATGAATGAAGCTTAAATAATAGGCATGTAATGCCTGTCTTTCAAAGGAAATTATGTAATTTGCTATATATTTATCCACATTTTTTATTAATTTTGATCTATTTTTTCCATATTTCTTATCACCTATAATAGAATTTCCTGAACTAGAAAGATGTACTCTTATTTGATGAGTTCTCCCTGTTAAAAGCTTACATTCAATTAATGATGCGATGTTAGAAAAGTTTCTTTTTACTTTATATTTTGTCACCGCGCTCTTTCCACCAATTTGAAAAATAGAAAATTTTTTTCTATTTTTTGGATTTCTTCCTATATTCATTGTAAAACTACCACTATTTTTTTGCAATAATCCCCAAACAACAGCATAATATAAACGATTGATTTCTCTTTTTTTAAACATTTCTTGTAATAATTTGTGGGTTTTATTATTTTTAGCAATTAATAGTAAACCACTTGTGTCTTTATCTAATCTATGAACAATTCCAGGTCTATCTATCCCTGATAAATTTGATAAATTTTTCTTATATTTATTTATTAAAAAATCCACTAATGTTGGTGTTTTTTGCCCAGATCCAGGATGGACTATTAAACCACTTGGCTTTTCAATTACAATTAGGTCTTTATCTTCGTAAAAAATTCTTATATTTTTAAAGCACATTTAAATAAATATATGAAATATTTAAAATTTATAATAATTCTTATGAGTTTGCTAATTTTTTTTGGCACAGCAACTGTCATTTATATTATATATGATAGAGTATTTTCAAAACAAACTTTGGTTTTTCCTGAAAAGAGGGAATTAAATCAATTAAAAATAAACGAAAATAGTGAAATAGTTAATGCTAATATTTCGGATGACAAATTGATATTAATTATTAAATTAAACGAGGAATATCAAATAATTGTTTATGATTTAAAAAATGGGAAGCAACTATATTTTTTTGAGACAAAGTAACAATGAAACTAAGCTTTAAAATATTTATTTTATTATCTTTTTTGTTTTTAAACAATTGTTCAATGTCTTTACAAAGTATATTTGATACTTTAAATTATTCAAAAAATAGCGCTGATTTTCTTTCGTTTGTTACTACAGATAAAACAACTACTGACCATGCACTGTCATATATATTTAAAAAGGATTGCTCTTTAGCTAGAACGTTAAAATTAAAACAAATTTGTCAGGAAATTTATAAAGAAAAATTAGTTATAAATAATAAAGATAAATTTGATGTAAAAAAAATAAATAAAGTTTATAAAAAAAGAATTGTTAAAATAAAAAAAATTAAGGTTCCGTCTATGGCTTATTAAATTAAATAAAGAAAAAATGATTTCTATTATTAATATAACAAAAAAATTTGATGAATTTGTAGCTGTTAAAAATCTTAGTATAAATGTGAAAAGAGGGGAGGTTCTTGGATTTTTAGGTCCAAACGGAGCAGGAAAATCAACTACTATGAAAATGATTACTGGCTTTATAAAGCCTACAGAAGGAGTTATAAAAGTCAAAGGAATGAATGTTGAAACTAATCCAATAGAGTGTAAAAAATTAATAGGATATCTTCCTGAAGGAGCACCTTTATATGGAGATATGACACCAGTCAATATGTTGAAATTTGTTGCACATACTAGAGGAATGAATTTAAAAGAATTTAAAAAAGCATTAGACAACGTTGTTGTAAAAACACAAATAACTGATGTAATTAATCAACCAATTGATACTTTATCTAAAGGATATAAAAGAAGAGTGGGTTTGGCACAAGCACTAATTCATAATCCAGAAATTTTAATTTTAGATGAACCAACGGATGGACTTGACCCTAATCAAAAACATCATGTAAGAAACTTAATAAATGAAATGGGTAAAGAAAAAGCAATAATAATTTCAACTCATATTTTAGAAGAGGTGGATGCCGTTTGTTCTCGTGCTTGTATTATAGCTAAAGGAAAAAAAATTATTGATAAGAAACCTAGTGAATTAAAAAAAATATATAAAAACAAGAACTTAGATAATATATTTAGAGAAATTACATTAAGTAGATAATTATATTTATGACTGTCTTTTTAAATATAGTAAAAAGGGAATTAGCTAGTTATTTTTCTACACCGCTTGCATATGTTTTTATAGTGATTTTTTTAACACTCATTGGTTCTTTTACTTTCTATTTAGGAAATTTTTTCGTTAGAGGACAAGCAGACTTAAATGCATTTTTTGCTTTCCATCCTTGGGTGTATATTTTGTTAATACCTGCTGTTACTATGCGATTATGGGCTGAGGAACGAAAGACGGGGACAATAGAATTGTTAATGACACTTCCTCTTACAACTACACAAGCAGTAATTGGAAAGTTTTTTGCAGCTTGGATTTTTATATTTATCGCTTTAGCTTTGACATTTCCAATTTGGATAACAGTAAATTATTTAGGACAACCAGACAATGGAGTTATTTTGGCAGGATATGTCGGCAGTTTATTTATGTCAGGAGCTTATCTATCTATAGGATCTTGTATTTCTGCTATTACTAAAAATCAAGTTATAGCATTTGTGATAGCAGCAACTGTTTGTTTTATTTTTACTATGAGCGGCATAGATATAGTATTAAATTTTTTTAAAGTATGGGCTCCTGAGTTTTTAGTTAATATAATTTCTAACATGAGTTTTTTAGTACATTTTGAATCTATTACAAAAGGAGTTATAGAAATAAGAGATTTTCTTTTTTATTTAAGTGTTATTGCTTTTTGGCTTTTTTTGAACGTTGTTGTAGTTGAGTTTAAGAAATTTAATTAAATTATTATGTTAAAAAAAATAATAAATAAAGAAAAAAAATTTTCTTTCATTGTCTTATTAGCGATTATTTCTTTTTTTTCATTTAATGTTTTAAATAAGAATTTTTTTAAAAATTTAAGGTTTGATCTAACAAAATCCGAAGTATATACACTATCTGATGGAACAAAAAAGATTCTAAAGTCTATTAATGAGCCACTGGATTTTAAATTATTTTATACAAAACAAATTGGAGATATTAATCCAGTCTACCAAAATTATTATGCCAGAGTAAAAGAAGTATTAGAGCAGTACGTATTATTATCTAATAATAAGATTAAGTTAAAAATTTTTAACCCAAAACCTTTCTCAAATGAAGAAGATAAAGCTGTCGAACATGGTCTACAAGGAGCAGAAATAATGGCTGGCGTTTACGGATATTTTGGATTAATAGCAACTAATAGCACTGATGATGAGGAAAAAATTATTTTCTTTCAACCTGACCGAAGTCCGTTTTTAGAATATGATTTAAGTAAAATAGTTACAAATCTAGCAAATCCAAATAGAAGAATTGTTGGTTTATATACCGATTTACCAATGTTAGGAACTTTTAACCCTTTAGCAAAAACTCAAGATGCAGCTACGGCTCCTCCTTGGGCTGTTTATAATCAAATGAAAGAATTTTTTGAAATTACAAGAGTTCATGAGAAAACAAAATATTTACCCGAAGGACTCGAATTATTAATGTTAGTCCATCCAAAAAGTATTTCAGAAAGATTAATGTACATGATTGATCAATTTGTATTAAGGGGAGGAAAACTTCTTATTTTTATTGATCCTAATTCAGAAACAGAAAATTTCTCTCCTGATAAAAATCAAATAGAAGAAAGTGGTAACAATTCAAATTTAAGTGAACTTTTAAATAAGTGGGGTATAGAATTAGTAGAAAATAAAGTTGTTGGAGACTTGCTCTCTGCAAGGAGAGTTGAAATAGGTGCTTCTGACCAGCCATCTGTTACAGATTACCTTGCTTGGCTGGATATTAAAAAGGATCATATGGATGATACACACCAAGTTACTTCCAAAGTTCAAAGATTAACTTTTGCTACAAGCGGATTTCTAAAGAACAATGGGAATAATGAGAATATTAATTTTAAAAGATTAGTTTGGAGTACAACACAATCAATGCAAATTGATGCAGATGAGGTAAGATTTACTCCAGACCCTACTACCTTATTAAGAAATTTTTCTCCATCAAATGAAGAGCTAACTTTAGCTGCTGAAATAAAGGGTAGTTTTGTTTCAAATTTTCCAGATGGTCCGCCAAAAACAAATATACAAGATGACTTTGATAAAAATAAACATATTAGTGAATCTGTCAAACCATCCACATTAGTTGTTATTGCAGATGCTGACATGTTATATGATGAATTTTGGCTTAAATATGAACAATCAGGAGAAGTCACGCCTATTGCAAATAATGCTGATTTTACAGTTAATATACTAGAATATTTAAATGGCACTGAGGATTTAATAGGATTAAGAGGAAAAGGCGCAACTTCAACACCATTTACAAAAGTTGAGAAAATACAAAAAGAAGCTGAACAAAAATTTAGAGCGAAAGAACAAGAACTTCTTGATAGATTAAGTAGTTATGAAAATGAATTAGAAAATATACAAAAAGGATCAGGAGAAGGAAAAGAAAAATCTCTTTTGACAGAAAAAGAAGCATTAGAAATTGATAAATTTAGACAAGAAATGATTTCAGTTAGATCAGAGCTTAGAAAAGTACAAAATGCATTGAGAAAAGATATAGAAAAGTTGGATAGCACGCTAAAATTTTTTAATATTTTTTTTGTACCAATATTATTAGTTATTATTTCTTTAGTTCTAAGTTTTATTGAGAGAAGAAAAAGACATCAAAAACATATTGTAAGAGAAACGGATTAAAAAAATGTCAAATAGAAAATTTACATATTTAATTTTGATAACTATTACTTTATTTCTTTTAGCATTTATATCATTTTTAATTCAACCAAGGTATGAAACATTTCTAAAAAAAGGAGAATTAATTTTTAAAGAAACTAAGAAACAATTAAATGATGTTAACGAAATAAATATCGATAATGGCAAAAAAAAAATATCAATTTTTAAAGACCAAGACAATAATTGGTATATGTCATCAAAATCTGGTTATAAAGTTAAGAATGAGACAGTAAGAAAGAATTTAATTCAGATTTCAGAATTAAGATTTTTTGAAAGAAAGACAGAGCAAGAATTTTTATATTCAAGATTGGATCTTGATTATCCAAAAAATGACGATGGAGATTCAAAACTCATAACAATATTTGATGATGATAGAAAAAAAATAATCGAGTTTATTCTTGGAAAAATGAGAAAAAACGGAGTTTATATAAAAAAATTAAACGATAAACAGACTTGGCTAACTTCTGGTTTGTTGGAAATGTCATCTATAGAACAAGATTGGCTAGAAACAAAAATTTTAGATATAAATTATGAGAATGTAAAAAAAATTACAATTAATCGTTTAAATAAAAATGAATCTTTTTCTTTAACTAAAGATGATAAAAATGAAAACTTTCTAATAAATAATTTAACTAAAGATCAATTGCCAAAAAGCGATTTAATTGCAAATTTTTTAGGTTATTTTTTTACTAATTTAATTTTTGAAGATGTTTTTGAACGTAAAAATATAATTGATAGTGAAGTTATTACAAAAATAAATTTTGAGTTATTTGACGGTGTAAATATTTTTTCAACTATTTTTAAAAAAGATAAAAATAAATGGATTAACATTAGCATAGATAACCAATCAATTTTGAAACTTAAAGAAAATAAAAAAATTTTTGTCGATAATATTGAAAACTGGTCATATAAACTTCCTTCGACAAAATACAATATCGCTGATGCTAAGTTAAAGGACTTGCTCGTTGAAGACTAATTTGGTTTGCAATATTTATTAAGGCTTGAGAAAAATCAAATCCAACATTCATTTTTTTTGTAGTATTTAGCGCATTTTCTATATCCCCACTAATTGCTTGAGCATAAGCTAATATACCTATAAATTTGTTATCTACAATTTTACCACCCTGTTCCAACATTTTTAATACTAGTTTTTTTGCTCCATCCTTATCTTTTTGCGATTGAATTATAATTACGTCAGAAATACCTTCCTTGTAAAACCTATCACTTTCTATTAATCCTAATAATTTATAAGATTTTTTAAAATTTTCAGTTAAAGCATAGGTTTTAGCTACTTCCATATATACCCTGCCTTTTGTTGAAAAACCAGGTAGACCAAGAGCATACTTTCCACCAATTAGATCTGGCGCTGTTTTTAAAGCAGCATTTAAAAAATATTCCATTTCTGTTAAATTTTTATTAATACCAAGTTCTTTTCCTATAAACGACATGGCCATTGATTTTTCATACCCTGGTTCCATTAAATCCAATAATTCTTTTGCTTGATCTATATTATTTATTTTTGCAAAAGCACTAATTAATTCAGAAAAGATTCTTTGGTCTAAGTTTTTAAGAAGATATTTTTTAGCATCCATCAAAGTTTTAATACTTTCATTATTCAATTCAATTGATTTTTCAAATATAGCTATATTAATCAGTTCTCTAACAATCCAAAATTCCTGATCCTTTGATTTTGCATAAGTTTTTGCTTTATTTAACATTACATTAAATTCTTTAATATCATTAATTTTATATAAGATTTTTGCTATATCTAAGTAAGTATTTGATTTTTCAGAAAGTTCTGATGCTTTTTTTAAGTCTTCTTTTACTTTATAAGTATTTTCAATTAATAAATTAGTCTTTGCAACTTCTAAAAATGCAACAGCTTTATTATCATTGTTTGATATTTCATTATTTATTATTAAATATATTTTTTTTTCTATTTCTTTTTTTTTGTTTTCTTTATTTAATTCATGAAACATTTTATAAACTTTTGTCAAATTTTTAATTTTTTTTGGAAGATCGGTATATATTTCATCAATATATTTCTCAGACAGTAATAAATTTTGAAATGCTTTTTCTCTGTCATTTAAAAATATTCTTATTTTATTAATTTCATTTGATAATCTAGATTTTGTCTTGATATCATCGATTTGATAAATTGATAATTCCGCTGCATTAAGTAAATTTAAAGAACTCTTCAATTTATCGCCATTTCTAAATTCCATATTAGCTAAATCGATATTTTTTTTAATTTCATCAAGATTTGCATTTCTTTCTTTTTTAATTTTTTGTTTCTTTGATATTTTTTTTAGTTCTTCAATATTTAAATTAAGATTATTAATTTTCTTTTCTTTTCTATGTAATCTTGCAATTTTAGTTTTCGGATATTTCTTTTGAATTTTCTCAATTTTTTTTAAAGCGCTTGATAAAAATATAACTTTTTCATCTGTGTCATTAATTATTAATGACTTTTCAATAAGTTCTTGAGCTTTTTTATTAAGTTTTTTTGCTTCAAAGTTGTAAAAATCTTCACATCCTGAAAAAAAAAGGATGAGAATTAATAAAGAATTAAATAGAATTTTTTTTAACATTTAATTATAATAATGGTATTACATATTATGAAAAAAATAATTTATTTGCATATTTTTTTGCTTGCTATTTTACTATGCCCCACCTATGTTTATGCAAAAAAAATCCCAAATTTAATTGGAAAATGGGAAGGAATAAATATCAAATCAACATTAAAAAAAGGTTTTGTAAAAAGTAAAAATATTGTAGAAATTACAGATCAAAAAGATAGGCTTTTTAAAGGACATGTTATTCACAAAGGTGGAAAAGAAGAGTTTGTTGGAGTTATCAAATCTGATTATAAGAATTTTTACTGGGCTGACAGTAGTAATGATGATGGAAAAGTTATTGGAACAATTCTAAAAAAGAATATTATTGAAACTTGTTATTTAGATAGTGGCAGGGATGCTATAGCTGGATGTTCAACTTTAAGAAGAATGAAATAAAAATCTGTTACTTTTTTTTAATTTTATAATAAATTCTATCGATAGCTTTTAAAAGATTAGTTTTAATTAATGGTTCTGAAGCAGAATGGCCACTATTCTCAATTATTTTAATTTCACAATTCGACATTTTTTTTGCCAATAAAAAAGCGGACTTTGGTGGACATATTAAATCATATCTTCCTTGGATTATAATTGTTGGTATTTTTTTTATTTTTCTGACATTTGATATAATTTCATTCTTTTTAAGAAAGAAATTATTTTTTGTATAATGCCATTCTAAAAAAGGGCTATTAGGTAATTTTTTTTTTTTTTTAATTCTTAGTATTTCATTTAAATTAATTTTCCCTGGATTTAAAATAGATAAAGTTCTTTCATATTTATCCCATATTATGGATGAAAAAGTTCTATAACTAATTTTCTTACTTTCTAACATTTTTCCTAATTTCAAAAATATTTTTTTATTTTTTTCTTTTAATTTACATTCAATAGAATCTATAATTTCCGGGTAGAAATATTTAGAAGCATAATGAAACGCCCAGTAAGCTTCCTTCTTAGTTCCAAGAAAAACACCTCTAAGAACCATACCTAAAACCTTGCTATTATTTTTTATTGCATATATAAGAGCTAATGTTGATCCCCAAGAACCTCCAAAAACAATCCATCTTTTTATCTTTAAAAAGTTCCTAATTTTTTCCATATCATTAATTAAATCATCGGTTCTATTTTTAATAAGAGATCCCTTAGGCCTGCTTTTTCCAGAGCCTCTTTGATCAAAAAGAATAATTCTATATTTTTTAGGGTTAAAGTATCTTCTGTTCTTAGGGTCTATTGATCCCCCTGGACCTCCGTGGAGATAAACTATAGGTACTCCGTTTTTGTTACCACATTCTTCAATGTATATGGAATGTAAATTATCGTCAGTTTTTAAAAAGAAAGAGTTAAAAGGTTTAATAACAGGATACATCTTTAAATTAAAAAGGGATTATTTTTTTAAACTAAATTCCTTTTAAAATCTCATTTCTTTTTCTTTTATATTCTTCTTCAGATAATATTCCTTTTTTATACAAATCTTCAATTGTTTTCAAACGCTGTTCTACAACATGAGGGTTATCTTTTTTTTCTGATATAACAGAATCTCTCTTTCTTTGTATTTGTCTAGGAGGAGGAGGAGGGGTCACATTTTTTTGTTGTTGAATTTGAGGTTGATTTAATTTCTTTTGCAAACTATCTATTTGTTGTTGAAGGGTTTGATACTGTTCTTTAGACATTTTATCACCCATTTTTTTTTCTTTTGCTTGTTTATAAGCAGTATTTGTAAAGACAAACCAATCTTTTCGTTCACTAGATTTTCTATATATTCCTTTCTGATTTTTCTCAAAAACAACAATTAATCCTTCATATTCAGTTTCTTTTCTTCTGTGACCAATATCATAAACTGTTTTAGTTGATTCCCACACATTTCCCTGATATCTCTCTGATAGATCAGGTTGTAAAGAAACTTGAACAGCACCAAGTATAATATTTAATTGATTGTTGGATACAAAAAGCCTACCAGCAGTCAATCTTTCTTCTTTGAGTGCCCATCTTTTACTAGAATGTTGGCCTTTAATAACAAAAGTTATATCTTCATTCGGCTTAGCATTCATTAAAGCTTTAGGAATATAATCTGTTAATAATTGAAGTTCTTTAGTTGAAAATAAAGGTATTTCTGATTCATTACGATCGTATTTGTATGAAAGCTGTTTAAGCATTATTCTTAGAATGCCACCGGTTAATCGTATAGGATGATTATTTAAAGATTTAGTTTTTTTTTCTATTTTCTCAGTTCTTATAAAATACTTAGGAGCGCCAGGCATTATAGGCACTTCATCCCAAAAAGTTTTTACTGCATTTTTATCAGAGATTTTTGCAAAATTAACCTGCGGAAAAAGAAGTAAAAAGAATATTACGCAAACTGAAAGATAAATATATTTTATTTTATTTAGAACAAAAAACATTTAAAAAATAAACCTCCACGCAATAAAGTCAATTATATGCTTAAGCTCTGATCTTGTATATAGAAAAAAAGGCAAACCCTCTTATTACAGAGGGCCTACCTTTATGTAGAATAATTCCTTTGGAGGCTTACAGAGATATATATTTCTTTACCAAAGGTAAAACATACCAACGGAAAATATATCACTTTCGCCATCTTCGTCGCCAGCATCAGAGTCGTACCATTCTTCTTCAACATGCGAATACTCAGCTACCCATAGCCATTCTGGAGATGCATTATGATAAACGCCCACAGTCCACATTTCTTGAGCTTCTTTTTCATCATAAGCAGTTCCGGTGTCACTTCCAGCTTGATCTTGATAAGATCCGCCCCAAGAAACACCAACTTTTCCAGCACCATAACTATACGTACCTTGTACATAGTACCCATCAGCA
>CAYXBD010000003.1:0-16721 GCA_964463275.1 uncultured Alphaproteobacteria bacterium
GTAGAACTGGTATCAAACAAAGATACATAGCAGATAAAAAACAATTAAACTCAGACTTAGGGTGTGAAGCTGCAAAAAAAGCAATAAAGAATGCTAAAATTAATATTTCAGATATAGACTTAATAATAGTAGCAACATCAACACCCGATAACACATTTCCATCAACAGCAACAAAGATTCAAGGTAAATTAGGTATTAAAAAAGGTTTTGCTTTTGATATTCAAGCTGCTTGCTCAGGATTTATTTTTGCTATGTCAGTAGCAGATAATTATATATTAAACAATCAAGCTTCGAATGCTTTAGTAATTGGCTCCGAAATATTTTCAAGAATTTTAGATTGGACTGATAGATCAACATGTGTTTTATTTGGCGATGGAGCTGGTGCAATTGTTCTCAGTAAGAAAAAAAAGAATTCTGGTATAATATCAACAGAATTATATTCTGATGGTAGATTTTATGATCTTTTATATGTTAATGGTGGCGTAGCATCCAATCAAAAAGCTGGACAAATTAAAATGAAAGGCAGAGAAGTATTTAGACATGCTGTTAAAAAATTATCTGACTGCATAAAATTTAATTTAAAAAAAAATAATTTAAAAAAAGATAACATTGACTGGATTATTCCTCATCAAGCAAATAAAAGAATTATGGATATGACTGCAAAGAAACTTGGTATCCCAAAAAATAAAGTTTTAGTAACTGTAGATCAATACGCAAACACTTCATCCGCATCAATTCCATTGACATTGGATTATGCATTATCAAAACAAATTATAAAAAGAGGAGAAATTATCGTTTTTGAAGCAATAGGAGGAGGACTAACTTGGGGTTGCTCTATTTTAAAATATTAGTAATATAAATAATTAAAATGTCTAATAATAATTTAACCAGAATAGAAATTGCAAATGTTTTAAATAAGGAAATAGGTGTTTCGCGTTCCGAAGCCTCATATTTTGTTGATATAATTGTAAATGAAATGATTAAATCTTTAATTGAAAAAAAAATTTTAAAAATCTCATCTTTTGGTACTCTTAAAATGAGATTTAAAAAAGAAAGAATAGGAAGAAATCCAAAAACTGGGAAAGAACATACTATAACAGCAAGAAACACTATATCATTTATAGCTTCTAAGATTCTTAAAAGACAATTAAACTCTAAATAAAAATATTTCTTATTATCATATATTTATGTATGATATCTAATAAAGAGGATAATTTTTGAAATCAATTAAAAAATTCAAAACTATTAATCAAGTAGCAACAATCTTAAGATTACCTCAACATGTATTACGATTTTGGGAAAATAAGTTTAAACAATTAAAACCATTAAAATTGTCTGGAAACAGAAGATATTATCGAGATATTGATCTTGAACTTATAATTTATATTAAAAATTTGTTACATGAAGATTGTATAAGTATAAAAGGTGTTCAAAAAATATTTGGAAATCAAACAATAAATCAAATATTAAAAAATAAAAATCCCATCTTAAAGAAAAAAAATATTTTAATTGAAAATAAAGATCCTAAAAAATCAACTAATAATAAAAAAATTCTTAAAGAACTTATAATTGATTTAAAAAAAATTAAAAATTCAATATAAAAAAAATAAATGTCGATTTATCTTGTCTCCACATTTTATCCAAAACTTAATCAAGCTAAAAAAATTGCTAAGTTAGTTGTTAAAAATAAATTAGCCGCATGTGTTAATATAAATAAAAAAATAAACTCTCTATATATATGGAGAAATAAAATGGTTGATGAGACAGAAATTGAATTAAATTTTAAGACAAGTAAAAACAAACTTAAAAAATTAATTTTATTTTTGGAAGAAAACCACCCTTATGAATGCCCACCAATAATATCTTTTCCGATAAAAAAAGTTAATAAAAAATATCTTGATTGGGTAAAAAAGCAAATAAATTGATATTTTTATATAAAATTATTTCATAATTGACACGAAAATTAATTATGTCATACTCCCCAAAACTAAAATGATTAAACAAAATATAAGAAACAATTCTATTAAACCAGTTTCTGATTCAGATAAATGGTACATAGTTGATGCAAAGGACAAAATTTTAGGAAGATTATCTACCTTTTTAGCTACCAGATTAATGGGAAAACATAAAACCACTTATTCTGATAATGAATGTATAAGAGATAAAATTGTGGTAATAAATGCAAAAAAAATAGTTCTAACAGGAAAAAAAATATATAAAAAGAAATATTGGCATACCGGTTATCCTGGTGGGATTAAAAGCAAAACTTATAAAGAATTGTTAAATAGTAAAAATTCGACCTTAGTTTTAAAAGATGCAGTTAGAAGGATGTTAAAAAACGGACCGATTTCAAGAAAACAATTGAAAAATTTGTATATTTATTCAAGCGATAAACATCCGCATAGCGCAAACAATCCTTTAGTTTTAAATTTTAATAATTAAAAATGACTAATTCTGATTTACAAACAACTGAGAAGAGTGTAAAGAAAATAAAAAACAACCTATATGCAACTGGAAAAAGAAAGAATTCTGTAGCTAGAGTCTGGTTAATACCTAATGGAAAAGGAGAAATTAAAGTAAATAGTAAAGATTTAAGTAAATATTTTTCAAGGCCACTTCTTAATATGCTTGTTAAAAAACCTTTTGAAACTATAAGTAATAATAATTTTAATGTAAATGTTTCTGTAAAAGGCGGCGGTTTGTCAGGACAAGCAAGTGCAATTAAATTAGCAATATCAAGAGCATTAATTAACTATGACCCAAAATTTAGAATAGATTTAAAGAAAGAAGGTCTACTTACAAGAGATAGTAGGGTTGTAGAAAGAAAAAAATATGGAAGAAAAAAAGCAAGAAAAAGTTTCCAATTCTCAAAACGATAAAATATTCCTTATATTTTTTTAAAATAAGCTTATATCTGAATAAATTTTAGAAATTTAGATTGTTAAAATGAAATTTAGAATAAATGCAGCTATCTTAGGTTCTACAGGTTATACTGGAATTGAACTTATTAGATTATTAAGTTTTCATAAAAAAGTTGAGATTAAGTATTTAATTTCAAAATCAAGTTATGGAAAAAAGATATCAGATTTTTATCCAGGTCTAAATTTTAAAAATTATCCAAAACTAATAAAATTTACTCAAGTAGATTGGAAAGAAATAGATGTTATTTTCTTATGTCTTCCAACAGGAGAAAGTAAAAAAATAATCACAAAAATACCAAAGAACATATGTGTAATTGATTTATCTAATGATTTTAGAGTTGATGCTTTAAATAAAAGAAAAGGTGGGTGGTTATATGGTTTAGCAGAACATACAGACATAATGGAGTCAGATACGAGAATATCTAATCCTGGTTGTTATGCAACTTCAATATTAGCTCCCTTAATACCATTAATAAAAGAAAAATATGTTCAAACAAATGATATAATTATAGATTCTAAGTCTGGCATTTCAGGTGCTGGAAGAAAAAGTGTAACTGAAAATCTTTTTAGTGAAGTTAATAATTCTATAAAACCGTATAAAATTGCTGAACATAAACATATTGCTGAAATTGAAAGATGTATATCAATTAATCATGATAGACAAAATATTAGTATTAGTTTTACACCACATGTTATTCCAATTAACAGAGGTATTTCATCAAATATTTACATTAAGTTACAAAAAGGAAAAAATATAAAAAACATAAGGAATTTTTTTGAAAAAAATAAGTATTCTTTTTTAAAAATCCTAAAATTAAACCAAATTCCAACTATAAAAGACGTTATTGGCACAAATTATTGTTTTTTTAATGTTTTTCCAGATAGGATAAAAGGAAGAATAATAATAATCTCAGTTATAGATAATTTAATTAAAGGGGCCGCTGGTCAAGCAATACAAAACATGAATTTAAGATACAAATTTAAGGAAGATGAAGGTTTAGATTTTAATACTATATTTCCATAGATATAATAAAATCATATATTTAAAGACTAATATTAATTTAATATATTAATATAAACAATGCTATTAAAATACAAAAAGTTTATACCCAAAATTGAAAAAAATGTGTTTATAGCCCCTGGCTCTTATATTGCAGGCAATGTAAATATTGGATCAAAATCTAATATTTGGTTTAATGTAGTAATTAGAGGTGATGTTGAAAAGATTAAAATTGGTTCTAACACGAATATACAAGATTTAACTATGGTTCACTGCACTACAAATGGACACGGAACTCAAATCGGTTCTAATGTTACCATAGGGCATAATTGCGTTATTCATGATTGTAAAATTGAAGATAATTCTTTGATTGGCATGTCTTCAACTGTTTTAGATGGGGCTCATGTAAAGAGAAGCTCTATGTTGGCTGCCGGATCGCTATTAACACAAGGAAAAATTATTGAAACAGGAGAATTATGGGCAGGAAAACCTGCAAAATTTTTGAGAAAACTAACTAATGAAGAAAAAAAATTTATTAAAAAATCAGCGGTTAGATATTATTTATTATCACAAGATTACCTTGCAAATTTAAGAAAAAATAATTAACTAATTCTTATGCGATTTTTAAAAATATTAGTATTAAGTTCAACATTTTTGTTTACAAATTGTTCTTTAATTAATGATAAATTTCTTTCCAAATCCAATGATAAAGGTAAAAAAGAACATGAAATAGTCAAAGATGAAAACAACAAATCCCAAGAAGAAGAAATAGTAGCGGAAAGAGTTTATATTGAAGATAATGAAGAAAAAAAAGATTTGCAAATAAAAGAAGGTTTAAGAGGAGATACAGAATTTGAAGACAATGCGGAATATCCGAATCTAGCAAATGTTCCAGAACGACCTGATCCAGCAATATCATTAGAAGAGCAAAAAAATATAGTAAAGAATTTAGAGAATAATTCCCAGTTAGAAGCCATGCCATCAGAATCTGTTGTTGAAGGAAAGGTTCCAAATTTAGAGACAAGTTTTAATGATGAAGGTACTAAAAAGAGTAAAAGAAAATATAAAAGTATGGATACATATGAAACTAATGCTTCAATAAGAGAAATACAATTATCAAAATTAAATGAAATTAAAAGTTTTAAACCTGCTCCAAAAGGTTTAGAAAGTCAAAATATGGATGAGCAAGAAGAAGAACTTCATAATTTAGCAAGAGGACTAAAAGATATTAAAACCACTGATGAAATTAATAAATTTGAAAAAAAAATTAAGAAGAATGATTTATATTACACACCAGAAGATATTGAAGAAATTTTAGGGTTAAAAATAAGTAAGATTCAAAAAGAAAAAGAATTACAAAATGAAGTAATAGCAAAAGAAAATAAAGTTGAAAAAAAACAAGTTGCTGAAGAAAGCACAAATATTGAGAAAAAAACTGAAATAAACGGAGTACCTGTTGCAAGAGTTACTTTTAATCACGGTTCAAGCCAATTATCTAATGAAGATTTAAATAAAATAAAGGATGTTGCCAATCTATTTATTCAAAATGAAGGAAAAAAGATTGTTATTGTGGGCCATGCCAGTAGCAGAACTAATCATGATATGGATTTGACAAAGCACGCATTAGTTAATTTTAATATCTCACTTGAAAGAGCAAGAAAAGTTATGAGTGAGTTTTCTACGATAGGAATGAATTCACAAAAAATAGAATTAGTTGCCATGTCTGATGCAAATCCACTATATGCTGAAATTATGCCAAGTTTAGAAGCAGCAAATAGAAGAGCAGAAATTTTTATTCAATATTAAATTTCATTAAATGAAAAAAAATCTGAATATTGTTATTGCAGGTCTTGGAGCTGTAGGTTCCGCTACTATTAAACTAATTGAAAAAAACAAAGGTATTTTTTCAGTTAAATCTGGTTTAGATATAAAAATACTTGGAATTTTTGCTAAAAATAAATCAAAAAAAAGAACTTTTAATAAAAACAAATATAAATGGTTTGATAATCCTATAAAAATGATAAAACAAAATGATGTTGATGCTGTAGTGGAGCTAATAGGAGGAGAAAAAGGTATTGCAAAAAAAATTTGTTATCAAACTCTTAAAAGTAAAAAAAATTTAATTACAGCTAACAAGGCTCTTTTAGCACATGAAGGATACAAAATGGCAAAAATAGCAGAAGAAAATAATGTCAAAATTGGTTTTGAAGCATCTGTAGCTGGTGGCATACCTATAATATCAACATTAAAAAGAAGTTTTAAAGGAATAAAAATAAATAAAATCACAGGAATCTTAAATGGAACTTCTAACTTTATTTTAACTAATATGCTTGAAGAAAAGAACGAATTTAAAACATCTTTAAAAAAAGCGCAAAGACTTGGTTATGCGGAACGACAACCAGAAAATGATTTAAATGGCTTGGATACACTCCATAAAATATTAATTTTATCAGGAATAGCATTTAATAAGCAAATTGATTTAAATAAAGTTGTATATTCAGGAATTGATAATCTTACTAAAGCAGATGTTTTTTTTGCAGATCGATTAGGATTTAAAATAAAACTTTTAGGTATTGGCTGCTTTGAAAATAATAAAATAAAATTAATAGTGGCACCTTTTTTAATCTCAAAAAAAAAAGAATTATCAAATGTTAATAATAATTTAAATGCAATAATTATTAACGCTAATAAAAATAATAAAACTATCCTTATCGGAGAGGGAGCCGGAGGTGATCCTACATCTATTTCAGTTGTGTCGGATCTAGTAAATCTAAAAAACAATAATGAAAATGAATTTATGTATGGAAATACTTATAAAAGATTAAAAAGAATAAATCCTTCAAATTATTTTTTAAATAATAATTCTTTTTTTATAAGAGCTAAAATTTATGACAAGCCAGGAGCCATTGCTGCCATTTCGACAATTTTAAAAAATTTTAGCATTTCTATAAAATCTTTATTTCAAGAACAAACAAATAAAAAATTTTTTAATATAGTAATACTCACACATAAATGTAAAAAAAAATCAATGGACTCAGCTACTGTTAAATTAAATGCATGTCATTTTGTTAAAGAAAAAACAATAATTATGCAGGTTTTACATGTATAAAATAATTATGTAAAATCTTTGAGTGGAAAAAAAAAGTTTATTTCATTATAAATTAAAAATATTAAAAGTATCACAATTAGCGGCAATTGCTGTATACGATTATATTGGAAAAAAAGACGAAGTTTCTGCAGATAAAGCTGCTGTAGAATCTATGAGATCTGAATTAAACAAATTAGATTTTAGAGGAACTATTGTTATTGGTGAAGGTGAAAGGGACAAAGCGCCAATGCTATTTATTGGTGAAAAAGTTGGAACTAATAGAAGCAATGTACAATTTGATATTGCACTAGACCCATTAGAAGGGACAAAATTGACTGCTAATAATCAAAAAAATGCATTAACTGTTATTGCTATAGGAGATAAAAACAGTTTTTTAAATGCTCCAGATGTATATATGGAAAAAATTGCTGTAGGACCAGGTTTTCCAAAAAATTTATTAGACCTTGATAATCCATTAGAAGATACATTGGAAAAATTAGCATTTTATAAAAAAAAGAAAATTAAAGACCTTGTAGTTTGTTTTCTAGATAGACCGAGACATAAAAATATATTTAATGTGGTAAAAAAAAAGAAATGTAAAAAACTTTTAATACCCGATGGTGATATATTTGGCGCAATTTCTACATCTGTTAAAAAATTTAACATTGATTTGTATGTAGGTGTAGGAGGAGCACCTGAAGGAGTCTTGGCTGCATCAGCATTAAAATGTTTAAATGGCCAAATGCAATGTAGATTAATTTTTAGTAATAATGAACAAAGAAAAAGAGCAATGAGTATGGGTATAAAGAATTTAAAGAAAAAATATCAAATAGAAGATTTAATAAAAAAAGATTCAATATTTGTTGCAACAGGGGTTACTGATGGATATCTTTTAAATGGTATAAAAAAAGAAAAAGATATATTTTCAACTCACTCTTTAATTATTTCTACAAAAAATAAAAAAATAAATTTTAAAAAGAACAAATTTAAAATATAAAAAAAATCATTACGATATGAGAAATTCTCTACTAGGAAAAAATTGGATTAAAAAAGAATTAGATTCAAGATTCATATTAAATATATCTCAGAAATATTTTTTATCCAAGATTGCTTCAAATTTATTGTCTACAAGAACAAGTAAAATAACTGAAATTAAAAATTTTTTAGAACCTACCATGGACTTTTGTATGCCAGACCCTTTAATTTTTAATGATATGGAGAAAGCAGGGAATAGAATTTTAAAAGCCATTAAGAATAAAGAGAAAATCGCAGTTATAGGTGATTACGATGTAGATGGATTAACATCTACTGTTTTATTAAAGAAATACTTAAAAAATTTTAACATTGACGTTTTTACTTATATCCCAGACAGAATTACTGAAGGTTATGGCCCAAATAAAAAAGCTATAGATATAATTAAATCTAAAAAAAATACATTATTAATTATGTTAGATTGTGGAACAAACTACCACGAAGTAATTTCATATGTACTTAAGAATAAAATAGATTTAATAATTATTGATCATCACAAATCAAATGAAAAACATAGCAATGAAATAATTATAATAAATCCGAATATAGTTTTTGATGATTCAGGATATAATTTTTTGTGTACCGCTGGTTTAGTATTTATTTTTTTAAGCTATCTAGAAAAACTTGTTAAAAAATCAAATATTTCAGATCAAAAATCAGAAAATCTTATGACTTTTTTAGATTTAGTAGCTCTTGCAACTGTTTGCGACGTTGTTCCATTGATTGATATTAATAGGGCTTTTGTTTATCAAGGTCTAAAAATTTTTTCTAAACGTTCTAATTTAGGTCTTAAAACTTTATCTGACGAAAACCAACTTAGTAAAAAACCTGACGAAGAGGATTTAGGTTTTTTTTTTGGGCCTAGAATCAACGCAGGTGGACGCGTTGGCAAATCTGATATAGGTGAGAAATTATTAAGCTCTAATAATGAAGATAGTGCTGAAATATTAGCAAAACAACTAAACACATTAAATTACCAAAGAAAATTGATTGAAGATAATGTGTACGAAGAGTCAGTTAAAAAAATTATTGAAGATAAAAGATTTAAATATAATTCATTATTTATTTTTAATGAAAATTGGCATGAAGGTGTCTTGGGAATAGTTGCTAGTAGATTAAAAGAAAAATTTAATAAACCTGTAATTATACTTACAAAAAATAAACAAATATTTAAAGGTTCATGTAGATCAATTCCAGGTATAGATTTAGGAGTTTTTATATTAAAAGCAAAAAAAAAAGAAATTATTATAAACGGAGGAGGACATGAGATGGCTGCTGGATTATCTATAAAAAGAGAAAATTTAAAGTTATTTTCAGATTTTTTTGAGGATTTTGTAAACAATAATAAAGATATATCGAAAGAACATAACAAAAATTTATTTTTTGATGAAACAATATCATTAAATGCTATAAATGATGAATTGATTGAAACAATAGATAGCATCGGCCCTTATGGTCTAGGTAATCCAAAGCCAAGATTTTTATTTAATAATGTTAAAATTATAAAACCTGTTTTAGTCGGAGAAACAAAGAAACATTTATCTTTTTTTGTTAGCGATGGAATAAAAACTATAAAAGCAATTATTTTTTACGGATTAGATAATGCTTTAGGCAAGAGCATTCTAAGCAATTATAAAAAAGAATTTTTTTCATTTATCGGGTTTGTAAAAAAGTCTGTCTGGAAAAACAAAGTTTATTTTGAAACGATTATTGAGGATGGAATTCTATCAAATGATAGAATATAGTTTTTTTATATTATGAGAATACTAATTTTAGATATTTACCCTAATAAACCTTACCGTATTTCAAAAGATAACAATGGTGGTTATGGGTCTTCTAACAGATATGGATCAAATATAGTTGGAAAAGCTATAAACTGGTTTATAAAAAAGAATGTTGATTGGCCCCCGTTATCTTCTGTTCACGTTTTAGGTATTTTAAGATCAAAAGGTCATGAAGTTTTTTATAAAAGAGAATTACCTGATATTTTAGATGAGTATGATTTATTTGTTATTCCCTCATCTATTGTTTGTCACGAATCAGAGATTGATCTTATAAGAAAAATTAAAAGTTTAAATAAAAAAATTGCTGTTATAGGACCTTTTGCGAGTTCTAATCCTAATCTATATATAAAAGAAGGTGCTGTTGTTATTAAAGGCGAACCCGAAATGTTTTTCTTTAATGAAGATATTAATTTAAAAAAAATTCAAAACCTAAAAGGCATCATTGACAATTTTCCTTTATCTCCTTTAGATGATTTACCCTTACCTGCGTGGGATATTATTTATAAAAGTTATCCTTCCATGTTTTCTTTGTTAAGAAATAAACAAAAAATGATTCCTCTTTTAGCTACACGAGGTTGCCCATATTCATGTAGATTTTATTGTACATATCCTTTGCAACAAGGAATAAAAGTCAGACAAAGGAAACCTTCATTAATTTTAAAAGAAATGAAACATTGGAAATCTACTTTAGGCGTTAATTTTTTTATTTTTAGAGATCCTGTATTTTCTATAAATAAAAAACATACTTTTGAATTTTGTGAAACATTAATTAATTCTAATGAAAAGTTTCAATTTGTAGTTGAGACTCATTTAAATAATTTAGATATAGGGTTAGTAAAAAAACTGAAAGCTGCGGGTATGGTTATGGTTAAAGTAGGCGTTGAGTCAGCAATGAAAGATGTTAAGAAAGATGCCAATAGATTTTCAATTGATGAAGATGACACGTTTAAAAAAATTAAAGAAATTGAATCTTTGAACGTACATGTAACAACTATGTTTATTTTAGGTTATCCAAAAGACACAATCGAAACTTGTAAAGCTACAATTGAATATGCAAAGCAAATTAACAGCATTGTTACGCAATTTACTGTATTTACCCCTTATCCTGGCACCCCGGCTTATAATGATTACAAAAAAAAGATACTAACTAATAAATATGAAGATTTTACAATGTACGACTTAATTTTTAGACATAATAATTTATCAAAAGAAGATATTGAACAACTTAAGAATGAAGCTTATCAAAAATGTTATTTAAATCCAAAATGGATAATAAAATATATAAAGGCTAGGAGTTCTTTACCTCATTAATTTTAAAGGATTTCTTTTATTATATTCAGCATACAAAATAAGAAAAAACAATAGAGCAAAAGAGCACAAACCCGAATGTGTGTCTTGAACACAAAGAAAAATAAATAATAACATAAATTTAGTAAAAAAATTCTTATTTTCATTTTCAAAAAACTTTATTTTTATAACTAAGAAATAGTAAACGGGTATGATAAGAAAAAAATCGTAAATCATTAATCTGGGATATAATAAAAAAATTGTTAGTAAACCAAAGGATAATAATGTTAAATTTTGATTAAGATCTCTTGTATTTCTATATTTAGGATTGTATATAAAAAATATTGAACAAAAGATAATTCCTGTAATTGTAAAATAAAAAAAATTAGATACCCAAGCTTTTGGATAAATATCAATATCAAAAAAAGTTCCAATCTTCCAAATAACTGAAGCGAAAGCTTGAGTTATATCACTTCCAATCCAAGGGTTATAAGAGTTTCTTGCAGTTTGTATTTCTAATAATTCTAACCATGATTGAAATAATTCAGGATTATTAATGTAAGAAATAAAGTTAATTAATATTAATAAACTGATAAAAATAAAAATAGATTTTAAATATTTTATTCCATAAATAAATACAGGTAAAAAATAAAAAAGAAGAAAATAAAATTTAAAAAGGGTCGCTAGAAAAATTAAGAAATTAAAGGTTAATATTTTTTTTTTAAATAAACAAATTATACCTAAACTTACAATACTGTATAAAATAATCGCAATATTCCCAACAACGGTTCCACCTAAACCCAATGAAAAATTAAATCCAAAAAAATACATAAATGGATATAAATATTTAATTTTTCCTAGAGGAAATAATTTATATGAATAATAAAATAGTAAAATATAAGATAATACTTGTAGAAATATGAAATATTTTACGAAAATTAACCAATCTATATTTCCAAAATTTTTAAAAATTAATAAGAAATAAGGAGGTAAAGAAGTTGTAGGTTGATTATAATAAGGAGGGTAAATTTCGTATGTGTTTTTTCCATTTAATGTTTCAATGAATGAATTATGTATTAATTTTAAGTCAAAAAAGTGTTCATGATTTCCAAAAATTATTTTTTCAAAAAAATAAGATGTATTTATAAAAATGACCCAAATAAATGAGATTAATAATAGAAAATTAAAAAATTTAAATATTTTATTTTTATTTCCTACAATTAATTCAAACATCTTTAAAAATTTTTTTTAAAATAAATGGCTTTATATAATTTATAAATATTTTTGACTTCCTAAGATTATCTTTTATTCTTTGCTCAAAAACGCTACTGCTTCTATCTGTAAAAATACTTTTTAATGTTCTAAATATTCTTTTTGGTCTAGTTATATAAGAAATTGCATATGAAAAAATTAAACCAATAATTCTATAAAAATATAACTCATGTCTTCCCATAAATTCATTATAAGAGATATCAGGGGGAGTTAATTTACCAGTCGATAATGTTGCTAAAGAATTAAAATAATCATCATTTAATTTAAGCTTTTTGTTTTTAAACAGAGAATCAAATAATTCTGTGCCTGGATAAGCTTGAAATGGAAATGTTGGAGATTCCTCACAACCCATAAGCATAAATTTTAATTGTTGCACCATTGTTTTGTAAAGCTCAATTCTTTTTTCATGAGGGAAACCAATAATTAAATTTGTTCTAACAGAAATACCTTGTTTCACTGCATATCTAATGGACTCTTCCATTTTATAAAGTTTTATTTTCTTTTTTATTAATTTTAATGTTTTTTCAGAACCACTTTCTGGAGCATAAACTAAATATTTTAAATTTGCTTTTGATAACGATTTAATTACTTCGAGATCAAGAGCTTCACTTCTTGTACCAGAAGGTAAACTCCATTCTATATTTATATTGTTTTTTTTAAGGGTTTTGCAGAATTCAATAATCCAATCTTTTTTTACTATAGCTGTCAGGTCATAAAGCTGTAAACCAGTAATTTTATATTTTTTTATATAAAATTTAATTTCATTAACAACATCATTGATTGGTCTTATGTAATATCTTCTTCCATACATGAGTGGGTTTGAACAAAACGTGCATTCATATGGACAACCTCTTGACGCTAAAAATGGCATATTGCGACCTGAACCTGCACCGAAACTTGTAGCATTATCTAGGTAAGTGTTAATTGGAAAAACTTCCCAATCAGGCCAAGGAATTTTATCAACTTCTTTAATTCTTTCTCTATGTTTTGTTTGAACAAATTTTCTGTTCTTTAAATATGATAACCCTTTTATTTTATCTATACTTTTTTTTTCAAGCATATTCTTTGTAATTTCTGCCCATGTTTCTTCACCTTCTCCCATGGAAATATAATCTATTTCTTTGCAATCACGTAAACTAAATTCCGATAATGCCGTTACATGTTCACCACCAGCAATTATTATAGTTTTAGGAAATTTTTTCTTTATAACTTTTAAACAATCTTTTATATAAGTCCATTCATGTGAAAACATTACGCTTATTCCAAAAATTTTAGTTTTAGGATTTATTAATTTTATTATTTCGTCAATTTCGATTCCATTACCTTGAAGATTACCTTTAGAAATTTTAAAAATTTTATCTAAGTTTCTTCCTGTTGCATCAATGCCTTTAACTGTTAAACCTTCAGTTTTCTTACATGAACTTGCTATATAAGCTAATCCAATTGGTGGGGTCGGTTCATTATTTACACTTCCATTTGTTGAAACTAATGCAAATCTAATCAAAGTAACTATCATGATAAAAATATTGTTTCATTTTTTATTCATTTATCAATCATTAAAAAGATATAATAAATAGTTGATTATTATTAGAAAATGGCTTAAAAAATATTTTTAGTTTTTTTTTATGACCCCATCGTCTAGCGGTTAGGACTCAAGATTTTCATTCTTGCAACACGGGTTCGAGTCCCGTTGGGGTCACCAATTTTTTTTTAAAAATGAAAGAATATTATTATAAAAATATAGATAATAAATTACCAAGTAACAAAGGTTTTGGAATTACTTTCGGTTTTATTTTTTTTACTATTTTTTTATATAAATTTTATTTTTCATATTCATTTAATATTTCAACTATATTTCTAATTTTATCTATAATTTTTTTTGTTTTAAGTTTTACAAAGCCAAATTCTTTTTACTTATTAAATAAATTATGGATGAAATTTGGCTTAGCTTTGTCAAAAATATTCAATGTAATATTTTTATTTTTATGCTATTGCTTTATAATTCTACCAACAAGTTTTTTCATGAAAGTTTTTTTTAGATACGATCCAATGAATAGAAAAAAAAAAGATACTTTATGGACACCGCGTAATAACCAAACAAGACCTAATCATTTGAAGGATCAATTTTAAATTTAATTAATGAAAATTTTAGGTATCTCAGCTTTTTATCATGACAGCGCTGCATCAATTGTAATTAATGGTAAAATAATTGCAGCAGCACAAGAAGAAAGATTTTCTAGAATTAAACACGATGCATCATTTCCATTTGAAGCAATAAAATTTTGTTTAGAATTTGCAAAAATTAAACTTAAAGATTTAAATTATATTGTTTTTTATGAAAAACCATTCTTAAAATTTGAGAGACTATTAGAAACATATTTAGGCTTTGCACCTAAAGGCTTTAAATCTTTTAAAGTATCTATGCCTATATGGATAAAAGATAAATTATTTCAAAAATATATTATAAAAAAAAATTTAGAGAATTTTTTTTCTTCAAAAATAAAAACATCAAAAATTTTATTCACTGAACATCACGTTAGTCATGCTGCAAGCGCTTTTTATCCATCAACTTTTAAAAAATCTGCAATTATTGTCATGGATGGCGTTGGTGAATGGGCAACAACAAGTATTGGCATTGGAGAAAATAACAAGATAAGAATGTTATCTGAAATTCATTTTCCTCACTCTATTGGTTTGTTATATTCAGCGTTTACTTTTTTTTTAGGTTTTAAAGTTAATTCTGGTGAATATAAAGTTATGGGACTAGCTCCATATGGAGAACCAATTTATAAAGAAAAAATATTAAAAAATTTAATAAAAATATTTGACGATGGCTCGTTTCAATTAAATGAGAAATATTTTAATTATTCAACCGGCTTTACTATGACAAATAATAATTTTTCTAAATTATTTCAGATGAATAGAAGAAAAGAAAACCATTCATTGAATCAAAAACATATGGATTTAGCCGCTTCAATTCAGAATGTAATTGAAATTATTGTTTTAAAAATTGCAAAAAAAACTTTTGATATGACAAAGTGTGATAATTTGTGCTTAGCGGGAGGGGTTGCTTTAAATTGTGTGGCAAACAGTAAAATTCTTGAGAAAAAGATTTTTAAAAATATTTGGGTTCAACCTGCCTCTGGCGATGCTGGAGGCGCAGTAGGAGCTCCTTTATATACATACTATGATTATTTTAATAAAAAACGTGTTGTAAATAAAAATGATTCAATGAATGGAAGTTTTTTAGGACCTAAATTTAATAATAAGGAAATTAGACAAACATTAGATAAATTAAAAATAAAATATACTTTACTTAGCACTAACAAGGTAATTAATGAAACTGCAAAATTAATTAAGGGTGGAAAAACCGTTGGGTGGTTTTATGATCGTATGGAATTTGGCCCAAGAGCTCTCGGTCACAGATCTATAATAGGAGATCCTAGGTCAAAAAGCATGCAAAAAATTATGAATTTAAAAATTAAATTTAGAGAATCCTTTAGACCTTTCGCTCCATCTATTTTGTTAAATGAATCTAAAAATTGGTTTTATTTTGAAAAAGAAAGCCCATACATGCTGTTTGTTGCTCAACTTAAAAATAATAAAAGATTAAATTTAAGAAATAATAAAAATAAATTAAAAGGGCTTAAACTTTTACAATTACATAGATCAGTAATTCCAGCAGTTACCCATGTTGATTATTCAGCAAGACTACAAACAGTAGATAAAAAATTTAATATTAAATATTATAATTTAATAAAAAAATTTTACGATTTAACAAATTGTCCTTTATTAATAAATACAAGTTTTAACGTAAGAGGAGAGCCTATAGTTTGTACACCTAAAAATGCTATCGAATGTTTCATGTCTACAAATTTGGATGCTTTAATAATAGAAAACTTTTTTATTTTAAAGAATAAACAAGAAAATAAATTAAAAAACATACGTGTTAGAGAATTTGAATCAGATTAATTAAATTTTATTATTAATTAATTATTAATTTAAATAAAACAGTATGTTTATGATGATAGGAAAAACAAATAAAATAAAGGTATAATTAATCTTTAATAAAAGAAACTTTTAATATATTTTATTTAAATGAACTTATCGATAATCATTCCTGTTTTTAATGAAGTAAAATTATTGCCTAAAATCCTTTTTAAAATTATTAAGGATACAAAAAAAATAAATAAAGAAATTATAATTGTAGATGATTGTTCAACTGATGGAACAAAGGAATGGTTATTAAAAATAAAAAAAAAATTTAATTATTTAAGCTTACAAAAAAATAAATTATTTTTTTCTAAAAAAAAAAAATCAAACCTTAAAATCTTTTT
>CAYXBD010000004.1:0-14265 GCA_964463275.1 uncultured Alphaproteobacteria bacterium
AAATTCTCCAGGAGATCTGTCCGCTCTGCTATCTTCATCTCTAAAACAGGGGGCTATTTGAAAATATTTATCAAAACCTGCTATCATTAAAAGTTGTTTAAACTGTTGTGGGGCTTGTGGTAATGCATAAAATTTGCCTGGGTGAATTCTGCTAGGAACTAAGTAATCACGGGCTCCTTCAGGAGAGCTTGCCGTTAAAATTGGCGTCTGTATTTCTATAAAATTTTGCTTAATCATCCCTTCTCTTATTAATGAAATTACTTTATTGCGTAATAAAATATTTTTTTGCATCTTAGATCTTCTAAGGTCTAAATATCTATATTTTAAACGAGTATCTTCACCGTAATCTTTGTCAGAATTAACTTCCAATGGTAATGGTTTTGAATTTGATTCACTTATATATTCATCAACTGATATTTCAATTTCTCCTGTAGGGATTTTTTTATTTAGAGTTTCGTCAGATCTTGGCACTACTTTGCCAGTTACAGTTATTACACTTTCTGAAGGTGTTTTTTCAGCTGTAGAAAAATATTTATTTTTTTTATCTAATACGACCTGTGTAATTCCATAATGATCTCTTAAATCAATAAAAAGTAAATTACCATGATCTCTTTTTCTGTGAACCCACCCAGATAACCTTGCAGTTTTATTTTTATCTTTTAACCTTAATTCGCTACAATTATGTGTTCTATAAATATGCATTTAATAATTTTAAATTAATTTTTTTACAAAATTTATATTTATTTTTTTTTTAGTTATTAAAGATTGCTTATCTATTTTATTAACTATATTTTCTAAATTAGCAAACGATCGCTCAGATCTATAAACAATAAATTTAATTATTTTTTTGTCTATAAGAATCTGTTTATCAACAAATAATTTTACCAAAACTGATGATAATAATTCATCATTTGGTTTTTTAATTTTAACTGCAATTGAAGATAAAATTCTAGATTTTAAATCAGGCAAACTTATTTTCCAAAGTTTAGGTGCAATTAAAGAAGTTAATAAGAGATACCCTTTTTTTTCTTCAATCAAATTATAAAAATGTAACAATTGTTTTTCTAAGTTGTTTTTCTCTTTTTTATTAATCTTATCAAAAAAACCTGAAATATTTTCAATAATAAAGATATTTTTTTTTTGAAAAAAACTTTCAAATTTTATTTTCTTCAATTCAATTAAGTTTAAATTAATCGCTGAAGTTTTTTTTTTCCAAATCTTGGATAAATGAGTCTTTCCAGTTCCACTGTCACCAAATATTATTATTTTTCTACTTTTCCATTCTGGCCAACTGTTGATAAGTTTATATGCTTCTTTATTTGAGTTAGAAACTAAAAAATCATCTTCTTCATATATTCTTTTTTTTTTCAGATTTAATGATAATTGAATATTTTTTTTATTATTATTTATCATAGATTTACTACCTTAATTAATAAAAATATAGAAACAAAAAAAAACTCAAGTAAATTTATTATGTTTAGAATACTTTTATTATATTTACTTCGCCAAAATTAGTTTTTTACTATTTAAATCGAAATCTAAATCAGACTGTTTGAAAGCAACTTTTAGTTGTTTTAAATTGCCTGAAAAAGATAAAAAAATAATCGCTTTATTATGTGAGAATCTTCTAACATTAAATTTATCAATTATTGAAATATCTCCTATTAACCTCTTTATGTTGATCCAATCATTTAAATCATTAAAAAATACAGTAATTTTTTCTAATTTCTTTTGTGAAGAGGTTGTGTTTGCTGTTTTCCACTGCTGATTAATAAATTTTTCAACTCTAACTTTTGCATCGTTTAAAATATTATCTGAGTACTCGTTAGTATATATCTCAATTGCATCTTCAAATGTATTCGTCTCTCCGCCATCAAATCTATATATTGATGAATTTAAGTTAAATATAATTTTTGATTTATCACGACTATATTTCTTTTTTAAAATTGCTATAAGGACTCCTGAAGTATTATGTGATTTTGCTAAAAGTTCTAGGTTTGTTAAGTTTTTTTTCACTGCTTGATCTTGGTTAAAATAAATAAAATCAGTAAATTTTCCATCAGATGATTTAATAGGAATCAACCCTTCGTTATTAGAATTTTTTACCCATACATTTCTCCAAATATTCTTTTTTTCCCATAAATATGTAACCCCTGCAAATTTGTAAATTGGTAGAATTAGCAACGGTTTGCTTCTAAGACTAGTATATTTTATCTCATTTCTATTTAAATATCTTAGAACATTTTCTTCATTAAAAATGACTGTTAGATTTCCTATATATTTCCTATCTGTTGTTTTTTCATTTTGAATCTCTATAGCATCAACAAATTCCAAAATTTTTTCAATATTAATATTTTCAATTTTTTCATACTCAGTTTCTAATAACATTTTTTTCATTAAGTTTTTAAATCCTTTTTCTTGAGCTTCTAATAAAGCAATTTCTTTAGCTTTAGGTGAGGAAGTTGATTCAATTTCTACTGAAATATTTTTAACTTGAAATATTTTATCTTCTGAAGTTGCAGAAATTAAAATATTTGGATTTATAAAAATAACCAAAAAAAAGATAATGAGGAATGTTATAAAATTATATTTCATAGTAATATCTTACTTTTTAAAAAAAAATTATTACATAAAAATAATAAATTAATGAAACAAAAAGTAAATAAATACAAAAAAGCTGGTGTAAGTATAGACCAAGGCAACAATTTTATTAAACTAATAAAAAAAAAAGTTTTTTCTACTCATAAGAAGGGCGCGATTAAAGATTTAAGTTCATTCGCTGGTTTTTTTGATTTATCAATATTAAAGTATAAAAACCCTATGCTTTTAAGTTCGGCAGATGGTGTTGGAACAAAATTAAAAATAGCACAAGATTTAAAAAAATATAAATCAATAGGAATTGACTTGGTTGCTATGTGTGTAAATGATATTTTAGTTCACGGTGGCAGACCTATTTTTTTCTTAGATTATATAGCTATTGAAAAATTAAATAAAAAGATAGCATTAGATATAATTGATGGAATTTCTAAAGGATGCAAAGAGGCTAATTGTTCTATTCTGGGAGGAGAGACGGCTGAAATGCCTGGTTTGTATAAAAAAAATGATTTTGACCTTGCTGGATTTGCTGTAGGTATTGCAGAGAAGAAAAACTTAATTACTGGAAGAAATATAAAAGAAGGAGATGAGGTAATTGGTTTAAAATCTTCTGGATTTCATTCTAATGGTTTCTCATTGATTAGATATGTTTTAAAAAGAAAAAAAATCAATTATAGAAAAAGAATATCTAAACAAATTAGAAATCTTGGGGATTTTTTACTTAAACCAACTAAAATTTATTCAAAAATAATATTAGAACTAGAAAAAAATAAATTAATCAACGGCGTGTGTCATATAACAGGAGGGGGTATAATAGAAAATTTACCAAGAATTTTACCAAAAAATTTAGGATTAAACTTTGAGAATCATAATTGGGTTTTGCCTGATATATATAAATGGTTTAAAGAACAAGGAAATATATCTTTTGATGAAATGTTAAGAGTTTTTAATTGTGGTATAGGAATGGTTATAATATGTAGGTCTGAAAAAAAGAAATTAGTAATAAAGAAATTAAAAAATAAAAAAGAACCATTTTTTGTTTTAGGTAAAGTTGTTAAAAATAATGGAAAGATTGATATCAATTATTTAAAAAAAGATTGGGAATGCTAAAAGTTGTAGTTTTGATATCTGGAAGAGGTAGTAATTTAAAAGCTATAATTAATAAATGTTCCAAAAAAAATGTTTCAGCAAAAGTTATTGCAATAATTTCAAATAACTCTAGCGCATCAGGTCTCGAATTAAGTTTAAAATTTAAAAAAATAATAATTAACAATAAATTAAGTAAAAAAAAATTTGAGACAGAACTACAAAATAATCTTAAAGAATTAAAGCCGGATTTAATCTGTTTAGCTGGTTTTATGAAAATTTTGAGCCCTTTCATAACAAAAAAATGGAAAAATAAAATAATAAATGTTCATCCATCATTACTACCTTCATTTAAAGGTTTAAATACTCATGAAAGAGCTTTAAAAGCTGGTGTAAAAAAGAGTGGTTGCACGATTCACTTTGTTGATGAAAGTTTAGATGGAGGGGCAATAATTGTACAAGTTGAAACTACAATAAATAAAAATATGACAAGTAAAAAACTATCAGAAAAAATATTAAAAATAGAACACAAAATATATCCAGAAGTTGTTAATTTATTTGCAAAAAAAAGAATTAGTGTAAAAGAAAACAAGGTTCTTATAAAAAACGAAAAAAAATTAAATCTTTTTATAAAAAATATATAAAAAAATTGAATATTTTTTTTTTTTTTGTAAGTTTAAATTATGGAAAAAAATTTAAAAAGAGCATATGACAACTGGATAGTGTTCTTAAAAGGAACTGTGCTTTTAGTAGCAGGAGTTGTAGTTATTCTTGCTTTTATGGCTTTATTTTTACTTTAAGATTTCTTAAAAAAAAAATTAAGTTCTTTTAAAGCATTCTCTTCGTTGTCAGAACCATGAACAGCATTTTCTTGAATAGAAGTTGCAAATTTCTTTCTTATTGTATTTTCTTCAGCTTCATCTGGGTTTGTGGATCCCATTACTTTTCTATATAATTCTACTGCATTGTCTCCTTCTAATATTTGAACAACTATAGGACCAGAAGTCATGAATTCACAGAGATCTTTATAAAAAGGTTTATCAGAATGTACTGCATAGAATTTTTCAGCTTGTTCTATAGTTAAATTTAATTCTTTTCTTTGCAAAATTTTTAAACCGTAACTTTCGATCATTAAATTTATAGCATTAGTATGCCCAGCTTTAACTGCGTCTGGTTTAATAATTGATAAAGTTTTTTGATTAGACATTTGTTATTTCTCGCAATTATTAGAAATAAAGTCATCGATTAGTCTAACGCCAAAAGCTGTTCCACCTTTTTTAGATAACGGTTGGTCTTTATCAAACCATGTTACACCTGCTATATCTAAATGAGCCCATTCAACATCTTTTTTTACGAAACGTTGTAAAAATTGAGCAGCAGTAATACTACCAGCGCCATTAGTTCCTGTAATATTTTTTACATCTGCGATATCGCAGTTAAGCAATTCATCGTATTCTTTTCCTAGTGGAAATCTCCAAAGTTTTTCATCTGTTTTTTTACCTGACTTTGTTAAATCATTTGATAATTTATCAGAATTTGTAAATAGTCCGGCATAAAAATTTCCTAAAGCAGCAATAATTGCACCAGTCAAAGTTGCAAAATTTATCATTTTTTTTACATTATACTTTTCCTGACAATACCAAAGAGCATCTGCTAAAACCAACCTGCCTTCAGCATCGGTATTTAAAACTTCAATTGTTTGACCTGACATAGATTTAACTATATCACTTGGCCTTTGAGCATTAGAACTAACCATATTTTCAACAGAACCAACCACACCTACTACGTTTGATTTAGATTTTCTCAATGCTATTGATTTCATTGCTCCTAAAACAAGTGCAGCGCCTCCCATATCCATTTTCATTTCTTCCATTCCTGCGGATGGTTTTAAAGAATATCCACCTGTATCAAATGTAACTCCTTTACCAACTAGCCCTAATGGTGGAGATTTAGAACTAGGATTGCCATTCCATTCTAAAGTAATAAGTCTTGAAGGGTTAGCGCTTCCCATTCCAACTCCTAAAAGTGCTCCCATTCCAAGTGTTTTCATTTTTTTTTCGTCTAAAATATTAACTTTTAGGCCTAATTTTGACAACTCTTTGGCTCTTGAAGCAAGATTAACAGGGTTTAACACATTCGGTGGTTCATGTAAGAGATCACGTGCAAAGAAAACGCCTTCTGCAATTGATTTTAAATTTAAAAAAAGTTTTTTTAATTTTGCTGGTTTTGAAACAATAAAACCAATGTTTTCTAGAATCTTATTACCATCTTCTTCTTCATTTTTTTTATATTTTTTAAATGAATATGATTTTAAATAAATTCCTGAAGCTAAATTTAAAACAATATTTTCATAACTCAATTTTACTCTTTTTACATCACCAACATATATAGATGAACTTTTGTATTTAAAATTTTCAAAATATGGAAATAAAAGACCTCCAAAATACTGAAAGTTAAAACCTTCGAGTTTTGTTTCATCACCTATTCCAACAAAAACAATATTTACTAAATCTTTATTATCAATTATCTCAATATGACAAATTTGACCTAAATTACCTTTAAAATTTCTTTTTGATAAACTGTTTAAGATGTTTTTTTTTATTTCTGAATTAGAAGAAATATTATGATAATTTAAATTTTTTTTATCTTTATTAATAAAGAAAATTTTAAAATTTGGTGAAACTTTTTTGTTGATAAAATTTACAATCATAAAATACAAATTAATATAGTTACTATGTCAATATTATCCAATTATATTTTTAAACAAATAGGATCATACTTTATATATATAACAATTTTTTTCATAAGTTTAATATGGCTTATCCTATCTTTAAAATTTATTGAATACGTAACTACAAATGGCTTGGATTTTAAAGATTTTATCAAAATGACTTCTTTATTGCTGCCAACTATTATACCAGCTCTAACACCATTAACTTTAAGTTTAGCCTGTATTTTTGTATATAATAAGCTTTCAAATGATAACGAATTAATAATAATTAAATCATCTGGATTAAGTGCATTTAAAATATTAAAACCAGCTATATTACTTTCACTTATTATTGCTATATTTAATTTATTTTTAAATTTATATTTTAGCCCTTTAAGTAAATCTATTTTTAAAGAGAATCAAAAAAATCTTAGAGAGGATATCGCGCGTATAGCTTTTAAAGAAGGAAATTTTTCAAATCTCAACCAAGATATAACTATATATATTGAAAAAATAATAGATAAAAATAATTACGAACATGTTTTTGTTTACGATAGTAGAAATAAAAAAAATCCTGCAACATATATATCAAAAGAAGCCGAATTAGTTCAAGTTGATAATGTAAATAAAGTAATTTTAAAAGACGGCAATAGGCAAATTATCGATAAAAAAAATTCGCAATTAAGTATTATTAAATTTGATGAATATGAAGTTAATTTAGATTTGCTTTTTAAAAATATAGATGAGGAAAGAATTAAAGAACCTGAGGAAATGTTTTTAAATGAATTATGGGATGATAAGCATAAAATAAGTGGTAAATATGACCCAAGACAAGTTTCAAGCATGATTATCGAAGGTCATAAAAGGATAATAGATCCTCTTTATTGTATAATTTTTACATTAATAACTTTGACTTTTCTACTATCTGATAAATTAGTTCTGCAATCTGCAATAAAAAAAATATTCATTATTATGTTTATAATTTTTTTAATTGAAGTTGTTTATTTATCTTTACCTAATTTTATCATAAAAAAATTTACGCTCTTGCCAGCTATATATATTTTCCCATCATCTTTATTTTTATTTTTAATTATTTTGAATATTAGTAAGAGTTATAAAAGAGTAAAAAAATGAAATTATCTTCATTAAATATTTTTCATAGAAGGTTGGAAAAGCATCTTTTTAAAAAATTTTTCAGAAATTTTATCTATTGCATGACTATTTGTTTATTAATAGTTTTTTTAGTTGAATTTGTAGAATTGCTTAGAAGAACTTCTGAAAACCCCAACATTTCATCTGTATTTTATGTAATTTATTTAGCGCTTCTAAAGATAACAGAAAGTATTGCTTATATAATACCTATTAGTTTTTTTGTAACAACAATGTGGACTTGTCGTTCTTTTAATAAACACAGAGAAATGGTAATAATTCAAAACACAGGTTTGCATTCTTTTAGAATTTTATATCCCTTTATCTTTTTCACAATATTGTTCTGTGCAATTTATTTTATAATCCTAAATCCATTATTTTCACATGCAACTAACTCTTATCAAAAAATTGAACAAGAGGTATTTAGGGGGAAATTAAGTGAAACTTCAATTAGCAAGTCTGGTATCTGGTTAAGGCAAGGTTCTGAAAGTAATAAAATTGTAATTAGAGCGGCAAATTTTATACCAAAAAAAAGTTTATTTAAAAATGCTACTTTTTTTATTTTTACTAAAAAAAATAATTTTACTGAAAGAATAGATGTAGAAAGTGCTCAACTTGAAAAAAACTTTTGGATTTTAAAAAAAGCTACAATTAATAAACCAAATAAAAAAGTAGTTAAAATAGATGAATATACTCTTAAAACAAACTTATCAATTAAAAAAATAGAGGATAGTTTCTTAGATCCTCAAAGTTTATCAATATGGAAAATTCCAAGTTTCATAAAATTGCTCAATGAGTCTGGTTTTTCAGCTACCAAACATCATGTATATCTTTATAAAACAATTTTTTTACCTTTATATTTAATTGGATTAATACTTATCGCTGGCTCTTTTACAATTAAATTTACACAAACCAAAACAAAAACCTACTTTTTAGTCTTGATGGGAACTGTAACTGGTTTCTTGATTCATGTCTTGTCAGAAACCATATATTCACTTGGAACTGCTAATAAATTGCCCTTCTGGAATGTCTGGGTTGCATCTTTAGCACCATCGATTATAACTATTATGATAGGTGCTTTTTTTGTAATACATTTTGAAAGAACAAATTAAAAAATGAAAAAAACAATTTTATTATTATTTTTTTTAATCTTCTTATTTGATAAAAATCTTTTATCTGAAGAAGACATACCTTTTGTTCTAAACGCAGAAAAAATAGTAAATAACCACAATGAGTCAACAGTGGTAGCTATAGGAAATGTTGAAATTATACAAGGAAAAGAGGTTCTTAGGGCTGATTACTTAGAATTTGATAAAATAAAAAACAAAGCGATAGTCAAAGGAAATGTGAGCATATTAGATGAAGATGGTGTTGTGTATTTTGCAGATTATGCGGAGGTTGATAAAGGTTTTAGAAACGGTCTTACAAAAAATATTTCTATACTTTTTCCAGATAATTCTAAAATGGCTGCATCAAGTGGTAAAAGATTTAAAGGAGCAATTTCTACATTAAAAAAAGCATTATATTCAGCTTGTAACTGTGATGACCCAAATAAAAAACCAACTTGGCAAATAAAAGCTTCGGAAGTTGTTCATGATTCAAAAAGAAAAAAAATTAGTTATAAAAATGCCTTCCTTGAATTTCTTGGATTTCCTGTAGCGTATACCCCTTATTATTCTCATCCTGATCCAAGTGTAAAAAGACAAAGTGGTTTTTTATTTCCAAGTTATACATCAAATTCAGAATTAGGAACTATTATTAGAACCCCTTACTACTATGCTCTTTCTCCATATAAAGATCTTACTGTAGAACCAATGTACATTAGTGGCCAAAGGCCTTTAATGTATGCCCAATACAGACAAAGACTTGGTAATGGAGAGATAAACATAGAAGGTAGTCTCACAAATGCAGATAGAAGGACGAGAGTTAAAACATACTCGAATAAAACTAGAGGACATCTTTTTATTGACGGAAAATTTGATCACAATGATTTTTGGAGATATGGCTTTAATATTAAACGTAGTACTGATGATACATATTTATCAAGATATATGTTTGCTGGGGCTACTGATAGACTCCATTCAGATTTTTTTATAGAAGGTTTTGATGACAGAAATTATTTCTATGCTACAGGAATAGCAACTCAAGTTCAATCAAGTACATACCAAAGCAACAAGACTCCTCTTGTTTTACCATCAATCAATTATAATTATCAGAGTTCAAAAACTAAAGTTGGTTTTGTTGATTTTAATGCAAGTTTCTTATCATTAACACGTCGTCAAGGTGCTGATACAAGAAAAATTTCTTTACAGCCAATTATCACTTACCCTTTTCAAGACAATTTTGGTAACAGATTTAAATTTCAAGCCAAAACAACTTTAACATCATATATGTTAAGTCACGTTGAAAGAACTGGTAAAAATGATTTTAAAGGAATAAAAAATAAAATACATCCTGAATTGCTTTTCGGATGGGATCTTCCTTTGCAAAAGTTTCAAAATAAATCCGTTTTCGTTTTAAAGCCTCAGGCTGCGTTAATTTTAGCTCCAAATAAAGGCGCAGATGAAGATATACCTAATGAAGACAGTAATAGTTTTGAATTTGGTGAAACTCATTTATTTAATTCAAGTTTATATCCAGGTGAAGATAAAATAGAAAAATCAAATCAAAGAATAGATTATGGTGTGAATTTTTCTGTTAAATCCCAAGAAAAAGATCTTACTTATGATATTTTTCTAGGTCAAAGTTTAAGATTTAGAAAAAACAACAATTTTGGTGTTACATCTGGAATAGATGATAGATTGTCTGACTTAATAGGAAGAATAGGATTTGGTTTTGGAAAACATCTTAATATGTCTTATAGATTTTTACTTAATAAAGATGCGTTATTTTCTACTAGAAGAGATCAATTTACAATTTCAACAAATATTTATAATACTAATGTAGCCTTAAATTATATCTATTTAGAACCTACCACTAGTATTTCAGAGGAAAGAGAGGAAATTAATTTTTCATTAAAACATACTTTTAATGATAATTATTCTCTAAGTTATTCAATAAAAGAAGATTTATCAAGTTCTGGAGGAATGCTTGGACAAAAATTAGCATTATTATTTGATAATGAATGTTTTACTACTGAAATAGGTTTGCATAGATCATACTATTTGGATAGAGAAATTAAACCAAATGATACTTTCTTGATTACTTTTACTTTTAAAACACTCGGAACAGTTTCTACTGGAAGAAATATTTCTAATTAACAAAAATTATAATATATAAAAAAATTTAAATGAGACCAATAAGAAAAATATTTAATAAGTTTTTTTTATTAAAAATTTTTTTTGCTATATTTATATTCTCAAAAATAATTCTGGCAAATAATATGAATGAAGAAAATGTTTCAATCTTAGAAAGGTTACCCACTAGTATTTTTGCAACGGTAAATAATGAACCAATATCTATCTATGATTTGATACAAAGATCTAATTTATTTAGTGTTTCAGCAAAGTTGCCTATAAATAAACAATTTGAAACTAATATACTACCAGGATTAATATCTGGCTACATAGATGAAATTATACAAAGGCAAGAAATAAAAAATATGGGTATAACTGTTTCAAATGAACAAATACAAAGTATGGTTTCTGCAATTGAAAAAGATAATGGTTTTAAAAAGGGAACTTTAAAAAATTTTCTAAAAGAAAATAAAACTGATATAGATATTTTAGAAAAACAGATTGCAACAAGTGTTGGTTGGAGACAATTGGTATCTAATAAATTTAGAAATCAAATTGTAATTCAAGATTCTGAGATTGAAACAATACTTAAAAAAATAAAATCTAGTATTGGAAAAGATGAATTTTTAATTGAACAAATATTTCTTTCATTTGAAAATAAAAATGAAAATGAAATTTTGAACAATATCAATAATCTTTACACGCAAATAATTAATGGCGGTGATTTCATATCAATAGCTAAACAATTCTCAGATAGTTTTAGTGGAAAAGTAGGAAAAGTTGGCTGGATACCAGAAGTTGATTTGGACTCAAAAATTGTTAATGAGGTAAAAAAATTAGAAATGAAAGAACCTTCACAACCTATAAAGGGTGAGAATGGATATTTTATAATTAAAGTGCTTGATAAAAAAATAATAGGAGAAGAGATAATTGATGAGGTTTCATTATATAAATTTGAACTCATTGAAAAAAAAGAAGAGATAAATTTGTTGTTAAATAAAATTAAGAATTGTGATGAATTGGATGAATTTTCCAATGAATATGCAACAGCAACCTCGGGATCATTGGGAACATTAAAATATAATGAATTACCTAACGATTTAAAATCAGTAGTAAAAAAAATGAATAAAAATGAAATAAGTGATCCTTTAAAAATTGGATCAGAAGAATTTCATTTAATGTTATGTGATGTAAAAAAAACAAAAACCATTATACCTAGTAAGTTTAAAATTACTGAAATTTTAATGAGTAAAAAACTGGATATAATTTCAAGACAATACATGTCAGAATTAAGAACTAAATCTGTAATTGATATTAGAATTTAAAAAAAATGAAAAAAAGAATTATTACGGGCATAACTATGGGTGAACCGGCAGGTATTTCATCAGAAATAACATTAAAAACTTGGAAAAATTATAGAAAAAAAATAGATCCATTTATATTTTTCGGTGATCCAGATCATTTAACAAAAACTTGTTCAAAACTTAAACTTCGAATTCCTATAAAAATAATTAAAAATATTCATGAATCTTTAAATACTTTTAAAAATTATTTGCCAGTTTACAAAATCGAGTTAAATCAAAAAGTAAATTTTGGTTCTCCTTCAATAAAAAACATTGGGAAAGTTTTGAAATCTATAGATAAAGTAGTTAATTTTGCTTACAAAAAAGAACTATCTTCAGTTGTAACTAATCCTGTAGAAAAAAATATTTTAAAAAAAAAAAGTAAAAATTTTAATGGCCATACATTTTATATAGCAAAATTGTTAAAAGTAAAAAAACCAATAATGTTGTTAAAATCTCCTAAAGTTAGCGTGGTTCCAATAACACAACATTTGTCTTTAAGCGATGCTTTAAAAGCTATAAATAAAAACCTAATAGTATCTACAACTAAAACTACTAATAAATATTTAAAAATATTTTTTGGAAAAAAAAACCCAAAAATTGCAGTGGCTAGTTTAAATCCTCATGCTGGAGATCACGGAATTTTCGGGAATGAAGAAAAAAAAATTATTATTCCAGCAATTAAAAAGATTAGAAAAATGAATATTGATGCATTTGGACCATATCCAGCTGACACTATATTTAATAGAAAATTCTCAAAAAAATTTGACGTAATTATTTGTATGTATCATGACCAAGCAACTATACCTATTAAAACAATAGATTTTGATAATGGTGTTAATATAACGCTTGGACTTCCAATTGTAAGAACATCTCCTGATCATGGTACAGCATTAGACATAGCCGGTTTAGGAAAAGCATCAGAAAAAAGTTTATATGCATCAATTAAAATGTCTCAAGATATTGCTAGAAAAAGAAAATTGTGGATACAATAAAACAAATTATAGATAAATTTAATTTAATCTCAAAAAAATCTCTTGGTCAAAATTTTATACTAGATGAGAATATAACTGATAAAATTGTAAGAACATCAGACGTTAAAAATCATATAGTTCTTGAAATTGGTCCTGGCCCAGGCTGTCTAACTAGATCTCTAATAAAAGCCGGTGTAAAAACTATTATTGCTGTAGAGAAAGACTTAAAGTGCGTAAAAATTATAAATTATCAAAAAAAACTATTTTTAAATAAAGTAATTCTTATAGAAGGAGATTTTTTAAAAGATCATATTTTTAAAAAAATAGTAAGAGAATTTAAGAAATATAAAAAAAAAGTTGTAGTTTTTTCAAATCTTCCTTATAAAACTGCAATACCGATATTGGCAAAAATTCTTAGAAATAGAAATTACTTTCAAAAATTAATTTTAATGTTTCAAAAAGAACAAGCAGAAAGAATAATGGCAAAAAAGAATACAAAAAGTTATGGAAGGATTTCTGTAACATCACATTGGTTATGTGATATTAAAAAAAAAATGCACTTATCGCCAAATTATTTTTTTCCTAAACCAAAAATAGATTCTTCGATTTTAGAATTTAAATTTAAAAAAAAAATTAAAAAAGTAGATAATGAAGACTTGCTATCAGATTTAATAATGAAATGTTTTAATCAAAGAAGAAAAACTATTAAAAATAACTTAAAAAAAACAATAAATTTTTCAGACCAAGTATTTCTAAATTGTGGAATTAATTCAAGAAAAAGACCTGAGGAACTAGATTTTATAGATTTTATAAATTTATCAAATTTCTTAAATAAACATAAAAAAGAATTATAAAGAACTTATTTTCTTAAGAATTAAATTTTTTTTTTGAAGTACAATTTTTTTTGCTTTATAAATGGATTGAATTTCTTTTTTAGTTAAATTTTTAGCTGAAACAAAATTTTTATATCTTTCAGATTCAATAATAACTTCAATTTTTTTTACAGTATCATTTAGATTCTTATTTATTAAAACATATTTATATTCTTTCCAATGGCTTAGCTCTTTTTTATAAAATGATAGTCGCTGGTTGACTATATGATCAGGATCTTGGGCTCTTTTTTTTAATCTTTTAATTAATTCTTTTTTTGATGGAGGTAATATAAAAATACT
>CAYXBD010000005.1:0-13773 GCA_964463275.1 uncultured Alphaproteobacteria bacterium
AGAGGGTTTTATTCTTTTGTTTATTTATATATTATACGTTTATTCAATTTATTAACTTTGAAAAATACAGTATTAATTACAGGTGGAGCTCAAAGAATAGGCGCAATTATTTCTGAGCGTATTGCTCGAGAAGGATGGAACGTCATAATTCATTATAATAAATCTAGAAATAAAGCTTTTAATTTAAAAAAAAAACTAAGTTCTTACAAAATAAATTCCTGTTGTATTAAAGCAGATTTATCAAAAGAGTCTGATCTGAAGAAATTATTTACATATGCAAAAAAAGAAATGGCCGGTGTTAACTGTTTAATAAACAACGCCTCTACTTTTGAATTAGACAATATAGAAAATATTAAAAAAAAAAATTGGGATTATCATTTAAATACAAATGTCTGGGCCCCCATTTTTTTAATACAACAATTTATTAAAAATCTACCAAAGAAAAGTAATGGGAATATAATTAATATTCTTGATCAAAGAGTAGTGAACTTAACTCCTTTTTTTACAACATATACACTAACTAAATCAGTTCTTTGGACACTTACCCAAACCTTAGCACTTTCACTTGCACCTAAAATAAAGGTTAATGCTATAGGTCCTGGCCCAACATTTTCAAGCAAAAGACAAACTAGTAAACAATTTAAAAATCAATATATGAAAGTTCCTTTAAAAAAAGCTGTTGACCCAAATGAAATAGCTGAAGCAGTGTTATTTATATTAAATTCTAATTCTTTAACTGGCCAGTTGATCAATATTGATTCAGGACAACATTTAGGCTGGGCACAAGGTAACAATAAAAAGATTATAGATGAATAGTATTTGTTAAATATATAATTTATCTGTAATTTTTTAGAATTTAAGAAAAAAAAACTATAGTTTTACACAACAAATTTTTTTAAATAAAAAATTATGAGTATGATAAATAAAAAAAAAAAAAAAAAATAATTTGACTTTTATTTCATACAGTATTATCAAGTATTTAACAAATGATGCCTATTTTTTAATCATTTTATTAAAATACCAGGAAATGAGCCAAAATTCATATTTTTTTTTGATTTATCCACACTTTTATCACCAGATATAGTGGATATTATTAAACGTACGTTAAAATAATTTTAAATATTAAGTTAAATGAATGGGTTAGATATTATAAAAAATAAATTAGCAAGTATTTCTAATAGTCCTGGAATTTACCAATATCTAAATTCTAAAAATGAAATTATATATATTGGCAAAGCAAAAAATCTTAAAAAAAGAATTTCAAGTTATAAAAATACATCTTCACTATCAAATAGAATGCAAAGGATGGTTTATCAAATAAATAATATAGAAACAATAACAACTAAAACTGAATCTGAAGCATTTTTATTGGAAAGTAATTTAATAAAAAAAATTAAACCAAAATTTAATATTGTTTTAAGAGATGACAAATCATTGCCATATATTTTAATTAGTTCAAAAAATAAATGGCCTCAAATATTAAAACACAGAGGTAAACAAAAAAATATTGGAATATATTTTGGTCCTTATCCTTCAGCAGGAACTGTAGATAAAACTATAAATTCTTTGCAAAGGGCCTTTTTGATAAGATCATGCACAGACTCTTACTTTAAATCAAGAACAAGAGCTTGTCTTTTATATCAAATTAAAAAATGTTCTGCTCCATGTGTTAGAAAAATAAATGAAAAAGATTACTCAGATTTATCTAATCAAGCAATTCTATTTTTAAAAAGTAAAAATAAGAAAATACAATTAGATTTAAATAATGAAATGAAAATATATAGCTCAAAAAAAAATTATGAAAAAGCAGCTAGCTTAAGAGACAGAATTGGAGCACTAAATCAAATTCAAGAAAAACAATCTATAAATATAAGCTCTATTGGTGATGCTGATGTAATATCTATTAAAAAAAAGAATTTTAAAGCATGCGTGCAAGTTTTTTATTTTAGAGGAGGAAATAATCTTGGCGGGAGATATTACTTTCCCAAACATGAGGAAAATGAAAAAGAAGAAAATATATTGCAGTCATTTTTAGGTCAATATTACTCTGACAAAATTGTTACCAAACTTATTCTGCTAAATAAAAAAATCCCTGAAAGAAATCTTTTAATAAACGCATTAAATAAAAAATCTGGGTATAAAGTTAATATTGAAATACCTTTAAAAGGAAAAAAAAAAATTGTAGTAAAGAATGCAGAAAAAAATGCAGAAAAAGAACTAGAAAGAAAATTTAATGAAGAAAAAAATAATCTTCTATATATGCAAAAAATAAAAGTAGGTTTTGGATTGAATAAAATACCAAAAACAATAGAAGTGTATGATATTAGTCATATTTCTGGAGAATTTGCTGTCGGTGCAATGATTTCATTTAATAAAGATGGGTTTATAAAAAATAACTACAGAAAATTTAATATTAAAGGTGAATTCAAAAGAAAAAATAATGTTTTAAAAGGTGATGATTATTCTATGATTTATGAAGTGCTTAATAGAAGATTAAAAAAAAATTCTAAAAAAATTTCTCTTCCAGATTTAATAATTATTGATGGAGGTAAAGGACACTTAAATACCGCATCAAACGTATTAAATGGTCTTGATTTAGAAGAAAAAATAGAATTAGTATCGATTGCAAAGGGTGAAAAAAGAAATGAGGGAAATGAAACTTTTTATTTTAAAAGAAATAAAAAAATTAAGTTTAAAACTAATGACAAAACTTTATTTTTTTTACAAAGATTAAGAGATGAAGCTCATAGATTTGCTATTACATCTCATAAAACAAGAAGATCTAAAATTAGTAAATCAATACTAGATGAAATAGAGGGAATTGGACCTAACAAAAAAAGAGATTTATTAAAACATTTTGGATCTTCAGAACAAATTAGAACATCTCAACTTAAAGAAATTGAGAAAGTTAAAGGAATTAATAAAAATATTGCAAAAAAAATATATAATTTCTTTCATGAGAATTAAATTATGAAATATGTGCCAAATATACTTACTATTTTAAGATTATTAGCGTGCCCGTTATTAATTTACTTATTTTATTCTAAAAAACATTTAGCTGTTTTAATAATATTTTTACTAGCTTGTATAACAGATTTTTTTGACGGTTATTTGGCTAGAAAAAAAAATTTTAAATCAAATCTTGGAAAAATTTTAGACCCTATTGCTGATAAAGCGCTAATTATAACAATGTGCATAATGCTAATAATCAATGAAAATGTTGAGGGAGTTCATAAATTAGCATTCTATATAATAATATTAGGAGAAATTCTAGTTACATCATTAAGATTTAATTTATATATAAAAAATAAAAGTTTGGATGTGAGCCAATTATCAAAATATAAAACCTTTATACAAATGATAGCCATTAGTAGTATTTTAAGCTATGAACTTATTCCTAATTTTAGATTAGTCATCCTATTTATTTTATGGTTTGCAGTTTTTACATCTGTTATTAGTGGAATTCAACATTTTAAGACATATTTAAAATTAAAATAAAAAAATGATTCAATTATCCAATGATTGTTTTAAACAAAGTAAAAAAAGAATTTCTTTAGAAAAAGCAATTTCTATATTAAAAAAAAGAACAAAATGTATAAAAAAAATAGAAATAATAAAATTAGATCGATCACTAGGTAGAATTTTATCTAAAGATATTATCTCAAAAATAAACGTCCCCTCTTTTAATAATTCAGCAGTAGACGGATATGCTTTTAAGCATTCAGATTTAAATAAAAAAAGTGAAACTGCATTAAAATTATTTGGAAGAATTACAGCTGGACAAATTTTTAATAAAAAAATTAAAAAAGGTAAGGTTGTAAGAATTTTTACTGGTGCAAAAATACCAGAAGGAGTTGATACCGTCGTTATGCAAGAAGATTGTTATTTAAATAATAATGAAGTTATTTTAAAAGCAGGACTTTTTAAAGGCGCTAATATTAGAAAAAAAGGAGAAGACATTAAAAATGGAAAAAAAATTATATCTAAAGGATCTAAATTAAGAGCACAAGATATTGCTTTAATTGCATCTGTAGGAATAAAGAAAATAAATGTATTTAAAAAATTGACTGTCGGTATATTTACTACAGGAAACGAATTATTTGAACCAGGAAAAAAAGTATCATCTGAAGGGGTTTACGACTCAAATAGATATTGTTTAAAAAATTTGTTAGAAACAATTCACTGTTCAGTTCAAGACTATGGGATAAAAAAAGATAATGAGAAATTAATTAAAAAAAGTTTAAAAAAGATTTCAAAAAAATGTGATCTAATTATTACAACTGGAGGTATGTCCGTGGGAGAAGAAGATTATGTTAGAAAAGTGATAGAAGAAAATGGTTCTCTCAATTTTTGGAATATAGCAATAAAACCTGGAAGACCTGTTGCACTTGGTAGTATTTTTAAAAAACCATTTATTGGACTACCAGGAAATCCTGTTTCTGTAATGATTACTTTTTTAAAAATAGCTTTGCCAACAATAAATAAACTATCTGGTTTTTTATCAACAAAAGAGAAAGGTTTTATTGTTACAACAGATTTTGATTTTAAAAAGAAAAGTGGAAGAAAAGAATTTTTAAGAGTAACAATATCAAAAAGTTCAAATGGCCAAATAAAAATAAAAAATTATCCTAATACAGGTTCAGGTGTATTCTCCTCTATGGTTGAAACAGATGGTTTAATAGAACTTCCAGAAAAATTAACTTATTTAAAAAAAGGAACAAAAGTTAAGTTTGTTTCATATAGTGAAATGCTAACATGAAAATAATTTACTTTTCCTGGTTAAAAGAAACTCTAGGTATTTCAGAAGAAAATATTAACCTCCCCAAAAATATAAAAAATATAAAGGATTTAATTAAATGGCTATCAACAAAAAGTGTAAAACATAGAAAAGTATTTTTAAAATCAAAGAATATTCTTTGCTCAAGCAATCATCAAATTGTTGATAAAAATAGTAAAATTAAAAATAATGATGAAATAGCTTTCTTTCCACCATTCACTGGAGGTTAAATGATAAAAATTCAAAAACAAAAAATTAATGTCTCAAAACAAAATAGGAATTTGTTAAAAAAAAAAATCGGAGCAATTGTTGCTTTTATTGGAGTTGCTAGACCTACAAATAATTCGGGAAGAATTAAATATATAGAAATAGAGCATTACCCAAAAATGACAGAAAAAAAAATTAAAGAAATTGAAGTTTTTGTAACAAAAAAATGGCAATTAAATCACTGTATAATAATTCATAGATATGGAAAAATTAAACCTGGAGAAAATATTGTGTATGTAGGAACTGCAACACAACATCGTAACAATGCATTTAAAGCATGTGAATTTATTATAGATTATTTAAAAGTTAAAGCACCTTTCTGGAAAATTGAAGAACAAAATAATAAAAAAATATATGTTAAATCTAAAAAAAAGGATGAAAAAAAAATTAAGCTAAATTATTAATTACATTTTACTAAGTTGCTAAAAAGAGATACAAGTTTTTTTGTAATCTCTCCAACATTAAATTTTTTATTATCTATTTGTGAAACAGGAGTAATTTCTACAGCGGTGCCTGTTAAAAAAATCTCGTCTGCTTTTAATAATTCTTTTGGCAAAATTCTTTTTTCTACAACTTTTATATTATTTTTTTTTGCGATTTGTATTACTGTTCTTCTTGTTATACCATTCAAAAAACAATCAGCTATTGGGGTATATAGTTTATTTTTTTTTACATAAAAGATATTTGCCCCCGTAGATTCTGCTACATAACCATTAGAATCCAACATTAATGAATCATCAAATCCGTTTTTTTCAGCAGTATGTTTGCTTAAAGTACATATCATATATAAACCTGCTGCTTTAGCCTGCGTAGGTGCGGTGTTCGATGGCGGCCTCATCCATTTTGAAGTTTGTAGTTTAATACCTTTAAATTTTTTATTTATATCAAAATAAGTGGTCATTTCCCACGTAGCTATTGCAACATGTATGGTTGTATTTTGAGCTGAAATAGCCATCATTTCACTTCCACGCCAGGCAAATGGTCTTAGATAACCATTTTTGACATTTTGTTTTTTTATTATTTGATTACATACTTCATTTATTCTTTTTTCTGTATAAGGTAATTTAATACCTAAAATTTTCGAAGATAAAAATAGCCTTTTTGTATGTTCATTAAGTTTAAAAATCTTTTGATTATAAACCCTGGCTCCCTCAAATACACAACTTGCATAGTGTAAACCATGACTTAGTATGTGTATTTTAGCTTTATTCCATCTTACAAATTTTCCATCAAGCCATATATATCCAGGTCTATTATCAAAATTATTTTTTTTTGACATTTTTTTTAAATTAAAAGAAAAAAATTTCTTTTTTTATTAAAATATATTTAAATATAAAACATATTTATAAATAAAAAATGACAAACTTAAATAATATTTTTAGCCCCTTGTTCTTAAAAAATAAGGAACTTAAGGTGGCATTTGAATTACTTTTTTTTACAATAAAGGACTTTGATAAAAATATTAGTTTTTTATTAAAAAAATTTAATTATAACAAAACTCATTTTGCAGTTATTTTTTTAGCTTCAAATAATTATTATCTAACAATTAAGGATTTGCTTATAATTTTAGACATAAAAAAACAAAGTTTATCAAAAATAATTAATAAACTTAAAAATGATGGGATAATTATCTTAAAAAAATCAAAAAAAGATAAAAGAAAAAAAAATATTCATTTGACAAAAAAGGGTATAAAAATAGAAAAAAAACTCACAGAAAAACAAATAAACAATATTGCTAATGCGTATAAAAACGCTGGCACAGATTCAATAAATGGATTTAAAAAAATTTTAGTAAATTTGATAAGTAAAAATTCTAAAAACATATTAAGGAAAAAAATATGAAATTAGACTTGCCTCATATATTAGTTGTAGATGATGACAAAAGAATCCTTGAGCTAATTAATGATTACTTAAATAAAAATAATTTTAGAGTAAGTACTGCGGATAATGCCATAAAAGCAAGAGAAAAAATTGAAAATATTGAATTTGATCTTATTATACTTGATATTATGATGCCTGGAGAATCTGGTTTAACATTAACAGATTCATTAAAAAAAAATAACTTTAAAACACCTATACTTCTTTTAAGTGCCTTAGGAAATCCTGAAGATAGAATTAAAGGTCTGGAAATAGGCGCAAGCGATTATTTAGCTAAACCGTTTGAGCCTAAAGAATTACTTTTAAGAATGAAAAATCTAATCCAAAAAAACAAATACTCTAAATTGAATAAAAAAGTTATCAAGTTTGGCCCCTATTCTTTCAACTTAAAGAATGAAATATTAAAAAAAGATGGAAAAGTCTTTATTCTTACTTCTAGTGAAACAAAATTGTTGTCTATTTTAGCAAAAAAAGATGGTAAACCCATATTTAGACATGATTTATCCAAAATTTTAAATATATCTAATAGTAGTAGAGCTTTAGATGTTCAAATTACAAGACTAAGAAACAAAATTGAAAAGAACAAAAAATTCCCAACATATATACAAACGGTTAGAGGAAGAGGTTATGTACTTAAAATTGAATAAAATTTAAAATAAAAATTTAAAAAATATGATAAAAAAATTTTTACCTCAAACTCTTCTAGGGAGATCAATTTTAATTTTAGTTGTCCCATTAATTATTTTACAAATAATAATCACTTTAATATTTTACAATAGACACTGGGATACAATTACAAGACACAGAACAATTGATTTTGTTAAAGATATAACTTTAATAGTGGAGTCTTTTGAAAAAAATAAATCAACAGAAAATCGAAGTTGGGTTTTGAACAATGTATCCGAAAAGTTACAATTGCAGACTATTTATATTAAGAATAAAAAATTAAGTTTTGATAAAAAAAAACAAAAAACATCAAAGCTTGAGAAATATTTATTAGAAAATTTAAATCCTTTAGGTAAAAGATTCAATTTAAATATAAATAATAAAAAAAAATTAATAACCGTAATTGTTGAAATAAATAATGGTGTTCTCGAATTTCGTGCTAATAAAAAAAGAATTTATAGTTCTACAACATATATTTTTATATTATGGATGATTAGCGCATCTATAATACTATTTTTTGTAGCGCTGTTATTTCTTAAAAACCAAATTAAACCAATTCGTAAATTAGCCATTGCTGTAGATAGATTTGGGAAAGGAAAAAATATAAAAAATTTCAAACCTTCAGGAGCAAAAGAAGTAAGAAGAGTTTCTAGTGCATTTAAAATAATGAAAGAAAGAATTGAGACTTCAATTACTCAAAGAAATAAAATGTTTTCATCTATTTCCCATGACATTAGAACTATTTTAACAAGAATGAAATTAAATTTAGAATTACACAAATTAGATAAAAGTGGTTTAAAGAAAGATTTAATAGAAATGGAAGAAATGGTTGAAGAATATTTAAAATATGCAAAAGGTGAAGATGAAGAAAGAATACAAAAAGTCAATATTGTGAATTTATTAAATTTAATAAAAAAAAGATATTCAAGAAAAAATATTTTTTTTAAAAACAATAAAAAAATAAATATATTTATTAAGTTAAACTCAATTAAAAGATGCGTAAATAACATATTATCTAATAGCTTAAAATTCAGCAAAAAAATTGAGATTACTTGTAATAAAGTAAAAGACTATGTTGAAATAATTATTGATGATGATGGGCCAGGAATACCAAAAAGCGAAAGAAAAAAAGTTTTGCAACCATTTTATAGAGTCGAAGGTTCAAGAAATAGGAATACTGGAGGTGCTGGTTTAGGTATAACAATAGCAGCAGACATTATTAATAATCATGGTGGCAATTTCTTTTTAGAAAAATCACCTCTTGGGGGATTGAGAGCAAAAATTTATCTCCCTACATAAGAATATTCTCAATTAAAGAAAGTCTTTGATCTAAAACAGCCATAACTTTTTCATTATTACTGGAATTCTCTTTTAACCACTCGTATATAATAGACAAATATAAAAATGAAAAAATAAGGACTTTTAAATTTTTTTTTATTGGATCTAAATTAATTTTACTTAATTTTAAATTCCCCTCCATACTTTTAAAAAAACTTTTATATAATTTTAAAAATAAATCTGGTTTTGTTTTAAAAGATATATAAAAATTATGTAAATTTTTTTTATAAGGATAAAGTAAATCGAGCTTTACCATACATATTTCAAATAAATTATCTTTGATATTATTTCCAAATTTCTTTTTTTTTATTCTCATTTCAAGAGCTAAATCTATTCTTTTAAAAAAAGAAATCATTATCTCTTCTTTAGTTTTAAAAATCGTAAAAAATTTTTTTGAAGGAATTCTAGTTTTTTTTCTTATTTCAATAATTTGGATTTCATGAAAATCTTTTTTTAATAAAAGTTTTAATAAAGTATCCTCAACTTTTTTTTTTAATTGATACATTTCTAAGATTTTTTTAAATAAAATTTATTTTACTTTTTTTGAACCTAAAATCTTAGCTTTTTTTATTGAATTTTTTATTGAATTGTAAATTAATTTTTTAAAATTATTTTCTTTAAGACATTTAATGGCAGCTTCTGTTGTACCACCTTTACTTGTTACATTTTTTCTTAAATCCTCATAACTTTTATCAAAATTATTTAAAATCAATTTTCCAGTTCCATCATACGTATTCATTAAAATTTTTTTTGCAAAAGATCTATTTAAACCATGAGATATTGCTGTTTTCTCCATCGACTCAAGTAAATAATAAAAATAGGCGGGTCCACTACCAACTATTACTGTTATTAAATCAAAAAATTTCTCATTTTTTAATCCATAAACATTGCCAACTAAATTAAGCAAAAATAATTCATTTTTATTAATTCTACTTTTGAAAGAATAAAATACTATAGTCCCATAATTAAATGATATTGGAGTATTTAGCATTAAACGTATAATATTTTTGTTAATTGGAAAAATATTATTTATGTCTGAAATTTGTTTTCCAGCAAGGACAGAATAAATTATTGTCTTATTATCTAATAAATTTTTATATAAATTTAAATTAGAATTTAAATCTTTAGGTTTTAATGATAAAAAAACATACTTAAATTTTTTTTTTATATTTCCTATTTTTATAAAATAAATTCTTTTTTTATATTTCTTTTTTAGAAAATTCTGTCTTTTTAAACTTCTTTCTAAAACATTAATGCGAAAAAATTTCTTAGAAAATTCTTTTTTTTTATTTAACCATCCGTCAATTAATGAAGATCCAATTTTGCCACAACCTATAATAAGTACTTCATCTCTCAATTATGCTTTACCTTCTGTTTTAAAATCAAAAAACAAAATCGCCTCCTCTGCCTTTTTTCCACCCCAAAGTACTAATTGTAGAATAGGAAAAAATCTTTCACTTTCTAATATAGCAAAATTTAAAATTTCTTTTAAGAAATCAAATCTTATATTTGTTGGATCTTTTACAATTATTGAATTTTTAAACGTGGGAAATTTATTTTGATTAATAACAAAATGTCCATAGTTAATTTTATTATTTATTAGATTTAATAATTTATATATTTCTAAGTTATCTGAAAAATCCATTTTATTATAAAAAAATGACTTAATTTCTATTCTATCTAGATTTTTTAACCATGTTACTTGAACTATCAAATTTGAATATTTTGTTGGAACTTCTATATAAATTTCATCATCAATAGGTCTTTCAAATACCCAATTCTTTGAAATTGTTATCTCTTCCAATAAATTAATTGGGTGAAATTTCGAATCATTAAAACTAGCAAGTGAAGAGGTCATTTTTAATATATATTGTATATAATATACTGTAATTATACTATATATTGTAGAATATAATACTTTTTTTTATCTTGGTTTTTTTTTACCTTTAATTAAAGTGCAATTTATATAATTATTAACTATCAAACTTATTTTTGTTTTTTAATATGATAATCGTTACAGGTGGCGCAGGTTTTATAGGTTCAAACCTTGTTAATGAACTAAACAAAAGAAATAATTACAATATAATAATATGTGATACAGCAAATTCTAAATTAAAAAAAAATTATTTAAAAAAAATAAAATATAAGACAATAATTTCACCATCGGTTTTTTTTAATTTTTTAAAAAAAAATAAAAAAAAAATAAAATATATTTTTCACTTAGGAGCAATTTCAACCACAACAGCTTCAAATTTCTCTAAACTATTAAAAAATAATCTGGAATTTTCAATCAAAGTCTTAAACTTTTGTAATAAAAATAAAACAGGGCTTATTTATGCATCTAGTGCATCTACATATGGAAATGGATCTTGTGGCTTTAAGGATAGTGAAAACTATAATTATTTAAGCAAATTAAAACCACTAAATTTATATGGAAAAAGTAAACATCTTTTTGATTTACATATCTCAAAAAAAATAAAAAAAGAGGGTAAATTGCAATTTCAATGTATTGGTTTAAAGTTTTTTAATGTTTATGGAAATAATGAAAGACATAAAAAAAAACAAATGAGTATTATTTCTTATTTAGCTCCTTTAATAAATAAAAATAAAAAAATAAAACTTTTTAAGTCTCACAACAAGAAATTTAAAGATGGGGAACAAAAAAGAGATTTTATACATGTTAGTGACTGCATCAATGTAATTTTATGGTTTTATAAAAATAAAAAAATATCTGGATTATTTAATGTTGGAACTGGTAGCGCAAGAACTTTCTTAGATATAACAAAAAATTTATTTAATCAATTAAATAAAAAAGAAAAGATAGAATTTATTAATACCCCAAAAAATATAAGAAAACATTATCAATATTTTACTAAGGCAAATATTAATAAACTAATAAAGTGTGGATATAGAAAAAAATTTAAAAATATTGAAGATGGAATAAAATTATTTGTGGAAGAAAATAAAGATGATTATAAATAATGGAGATTTAAAATTACTTTTCCAAATATAGACCCGATTATTTTTTCAATAGGTCCATTAGATATAAGATGGTATTCGTTATCTTATATACTCGGATTTATTTTAGGTCTTCAATATGTTAAGTATTTAAACTCAAAACATTCCCTAACCTTAAATAATAGTTTAATAAATGATTTTTTCTTTTTTTCTATTTTAGGAGTTATTCTAGGAGGCAGAATTGGATATATTCTTCTTTATAACCCAAATTATTATTTTCACAATCCTATAGAAATTATTAAATTATGGAAAGGAGGAATGGCATTTCATGGTGGTTTAATAGGCGTAATATTAAGCACGTTTATTTTTAGTTTAAAAAATAAAATTAGTTTCTATATTTTTTCTGATCTTGCAGCATGTGCGGCTCCTATAGGTATATTTCTTGGAAGAATTGCAAATTTCATTAATGGAGAATTAGTTGGAAGAATAACAGAAAAAAAAATAGGGATTGTATTTAATCATATTGATAGCTTTACAAGACATCCTAGTCAAATTTATGAAGCGCTTCTTGAGGGAGCATTATTATTTTTAATCTTATTCTTTTTACAAAACAGAGAAAGATTTATTTATAAAAGTGGTATTTTATCCTCGCTATTTTTAATATTCTATAGTGTATTTAGATTTATTTGTGAATCATTTCGAGAACCCGACCCTCACATAGGTCTGCAATATTTTAATTTAAGTTTAGGACAAATTTATTCTATATTTTTTCTTATTGTTGGAATTTCTCTTTTTTTAAAAAAAAAATAAATGGAAAATTTAGAACAAATACTTAAAAAAAGAATTTCAAATTTTGGCCCAATTAGTATTTCAGATTTTATTTTAGAAGCTAATTTGAACCCAAAATTTGGTTATTACAACAATAATTTACCATTTGGAGAAACAAAAGATTATTTAACGTCACCAGAAATTAGCCAAATGTTTGGGGAAATTATTGGTCTATGGAGTATAGACTGCTGGGAAAAAATGGGTCAGCCTAAAAAATTTAACTTAGTTGAGTTAGGACCAGGTAGTGGAATTTTAATGAAAGATTTTTTAAGAGTAATCAAATTAAATTCTAAATTTGTAGAAAAATGTAATAAAATTTTTCTTTTTGAAGTAAGTCCTTTTTTAAGAAAAATTCAAAAAAAAAATTTAAAAAAAATAGATAATAAATTACTAAAAAAAATTAAATGGATAAAAAGTCTTAATGAATTATCAGAAATACCATTTATCTTAATCGCCAATGAATTTTTTGATGCTTTACCTATTAAACAGATACAACTGACAAAAACTGGTTGGAGAGAACGAATGGTTAATTATGATAAAAAAAAAAATTTTTTTTTTATTTCTTACTCAAATAATCCGACTATTCTCGAGAATTTTTTACCAAAAAAAAATAAAAGTGAAAAAATAGGCTCAATATATGAAATTCCTTTTAACATGATAATCTTTCTGGAAAGTTTATTTAAAAAATTAAAAAAAATAAAAAGCGTATGTTTAATTATTGATTATGCGAAAAACGAAAATTTTGGAAATTCTTTAAAAAGCATTAAAAAACATGAAATAATAAATCCTTTGGATATGATCGGAAAGTCAGATATAAGCACACATGTAAATTTTAATTTAATTAAGAAAATCTCAAAAAAATTTAATCTAATATGTAATGGACCAATAAATCAAAGAAACTTTCTTATTAAATTAGGTATTTTGCTAAGAGCTGAAATTTTAATGAGAAATGCAGATAGTAAGCAAAAAAAAATGTTAAAAAATAGCTTAGATTTCTTAATTAATAAAAATAAAATGGGAAAAATCTTTAATGTTATTTCAATTAGTAATAAAAAAATAAA
>CAYXBD010000006.1:0-13415 GCA_964463275.1 uncultured Alphaproteobacteria bacterium
TGTGCCGCAACTGCTTATGAAGGATTAAGTGTTTTTAGTCCAAATGTTGTAACAAAGAATATTGTAGGTTCTTCTGTATCATTAATTACAGCTTCTATTTGTAATAAAGTAAAAAGAATTGTTTATTGTTCTTCTATGGCTAGATATGGAAGCAATAAAGTTCCTTTTACTGAAGATATGAAAACTAAACCTCAAGATCCCTATGGAATTGGTAAGGTTGCAGGAGAAGAATTTCTTAAAAATTTGTGCGATGTGCATAATGTTGAATGGGTTATTGTTGTACCTCACAATATTATTGGTCCTAGGCAAAAATACGATGATCCATATAGAAATGTTGCAAGTATAATGATAAATTTAATGTTACAAAAAAGGAATCCTATCATTTACGGAGATGGAAAACAAAAAAGGTGTTTTTCTTTTATAAAAGATGACATAGATATCTTAGCTGAACTTGCATTTAGTAGAAAAGCTAGAAGTGAAATTATTAATATTGGACCTGACGATGAATTTGTAACTATTAATGAATTAGCTAATACAATTTCAAATCTGTTAACTTTTAATATTAATCCAATTTATAAAAAAGGTAGACCACAGGAAGTTTTTTTAGCAAATTGTTCTGCGGACAAAGCAAGAAAAATGTTTAATTACAAAACAAAATATTCCTTAAAGCAAGGGCTTAAAGAAATGATTGCTTATATAAAGAATAGAGGCGTTAGACCATTTAAATATCATTTAGATTTAGAAATAATAAATGAATTCACACCAGAAACATGGAAAAATAAACTTTTTTAATTAAAATTAAAATTAAATAAAAAAAATGAAATTAGGAATTTTTGACAAATATAAGACCACATTAGGTCAAATAAATCATGTTAAAAAAACCTTGAGTAAAAAAAGGCCAACGGCAATTAATTTTGAAATTGATTTAACTAACGGTTGTAATCACAGATGTTCTTTTTGCCAATGGGGTAGCTATATACAAACAAATAGAGCAACACTTAAAAGTAAAATAGTAATTCAAACATTACCAGAGTTAATTCATTATGGTACAAAAGCAATTACATGGACTGGAGGAGGCGAACCAACAGTTCATAAAGATTTTTTTAAGTTATTAGGTATGGCTTGGGATTTAGGATTAGATAATGGATTGTTGACTAATGGTTCACTTTTAAAAAAAGAATATGATAGACAACTTTTAAAACAGCTAGTTTTTTTAAGAATTTCTATGGCTGGCGGTAATAGAGAAGCTTACAAAAAAGTACAAGGTAGAGATGATTTTGATTTAGTTATAGATAATCTAAAAAGAATAGGAGAATTAAAAAAAAAAATAAAATCAAAGACAACTTTGGGTGTTGCTTTTTTAGCTAATAAAAAAAACGCTGATAGTTTAGATGATTTTGTAGAAACACTTATTAAAGCTAATTGTAATTATTTACAAGTAAGAAGAGACAATTATATTAAAGAAGACGAAAAAAAATGGTGGGATAAAAATATTGGAAAAAAATGTGAGGAATTAGCAAAGTATACTAGAAAAAAAGGAATGGATATACTAACAGAGGGTTATGTTTCTTTTCAAAAGTATGTAAAATACCCAAAAAAATGTTTTGCACATAATTTTGTTATGGCAATCAATGCTGAAGGTTATGTAACTTTTTGTAAAAATACTAAAGATAATCCAAAATTTTATATTGGCGATTTAAATAAAAAAAGGTTTTCTCAAATATGGGAAAATTCTAAAATAAATAAAGATTTAGAGAAAAACATAAAACCATCTAACTGCGCAACATATTGTAAAAACATGCAAATAAATAAAGCAATTGAAGATTTAATAAACAAAAAAGTATCATTAGAAGATTATAAAAACCTTGATTTAGAGCATAAGAACTTTCCGTAATAATGAAAAAAGAAAAATTATTAATTTTTATAGTTGCTTACAATCATGAAAAAACTATAGAAAAAGTTGTCAATAGAATTCCAAAAAAATTATTTAATTTATATGATTTAGAAATATTAATTATAGATGACGCATCAAAAGATAGAACGTTTGTAATTAGCAAGAAAATAAAAGAAAAATATAAAAAAAATAATTCTTTTAAGATCAATATTTTTTATAATCCGATAAATCAAGGGTATGGTGGTAACCAAAAAATAGGATATCATTATGCTATAAAAAATAAATTTCGTTATGTTGTTTTACTCCATGGCGATGGACAATATTCGCCAGAAGTTTTACCAAAACTTTTAAATCAAATATCTTTAAAAAAAATCGATGTTGTTATGGGTTCAAGAATGATCAATAAGAAACTAGCTTTAAAAGGTGGAATGCCCTTATATAAATTTGTAGGAAATATTATTTTAACCAAAATACAAAACTTTTTACTTGGTACAAGATTCGCTGAATTTCACACTGGTTATAGAATTTATTCTATAAATTCTTTAAAAAAAATTCCTTTTCATTTTAATACTAAAGATTTTCATTTTGATACTGAAATTTTAATACAATTAGTTATGACTGAAAATAAAATAAAGGAAATTTCAATACCAACTTTTTATGGAGATGAAATTTGTCATGTTAACGGAATAAAATATGCTTTTAATGTTTTAAGAATGACTTTTTTAGCAAAATTCCAAAAAATAATGAATTTTAATTTCAGTAAAAAATTTATAGCTAAAAGTTATCCAAAGAAATTTTCTGATTTAGAAATTGATAAATTATTATCTAGAGCGATGAAAAGAAAATAAGAATATTTATTTTGAATATTTTTTTATTATTTTATTAATTTTTTTTTCAAAAATATTATCCCAATAAGGCATTTTTAATTGTAAGAAATTTTCTAGTTTTGTTATATTTAACATTGAGTTTAGAGGCCTTTCAGCTGCCTCTTTATTTCTAGCAATTTTTTTATATTCTTTTGAATTTATTGGGGACAACGAACAACCTTTGTATTTGTTTTTCAACTTTTCATATATTTTTTTTGCAAAATTATAATAATTTGTCTCACCTCTTGCTGAAACATTTAGTATTTTTGGGTTTGTTTTATTAATTATAATCTTTTTAATAATGTTAATTGTTACATCACTTATAAACCCCGCATGGTTAGGCGTTCCTATTTGATTATTAACTAAAAAAATTTTTTTATTTTCTTTTATTTTTTTTATAATTTTTTTTGGAAATTTTTCACCATGATCATTGTATATCCAATTAAGTCTTAAAATTAAATAATTGCATTTTGATTCAATTATTTTAGTTTCTCCTTTTAATTTACTTTTCCCATAAAAATTTTTTGGGCTTGGTTTATCTTCTTCTTTCCAAGATTTTTTCTTTTTTCCATCAAATATGTATACAGTTGAATAATGAACTAAAAAACAATTATTTTTGTATGACCATTTAGCGATTTCATTAGTTGATAAAGTATTAATTTTAAAACATTTATTTTTTTCTTTTTCAGCCTCATCTACTTTTGTATATCCCGCAGCATTAATTATTAAATTTGGTTGAATTTTGTTTAGAACTTTTCTTATAGAATTCAAATTTTCTAGATTTAACTCTTTTTTAGATAAAATTTTTACTTTTCTACTTATTAATTTTATTTTTTTTTTTAAATTTGATCCTATTTGTCCGGAAGGTCCTAATAATAGAGTTTTATTTACTTTTTCCATTTTGGCAAATTTTTTATTTTTTTTAATTCTAACGCTTGAGAGTCTTTTTTTGACAAAATGGGTTTTTTTATTGGCCAATTAATTTTTATATCTGGGTCATTCCAAATTATTCCCTTTTGATTATTTGGATAATATTTATCTGTACATTTATAGATTATGTCCGCTCTCTTACTAACTACTAAATAACCATGAGCTAAACCTTTAGGTATCCAAAGCTGTTGTTTTTTTACTGAATCTAAATACACGCCGTACCATTTACCAAAAGTTGGACTATTTTTTCTAATATCTACTGTTACATCAAATATTTTTCCTTGAAGAACCGAAACAAGTTTTCCTTGAAGGTGGGGATATTGGAAATGCATTCCTCTTATTGTATTTCTTTTGGAATGAGAATGTATAACTTGAACAACCTTTGATTTTGTTAATTTTAAATGTAAATTTTCATTGTATATTTCATATAAAAATCCTCTTTTATCATGAAAGATTTTTGGCTCAATAATATAAAGGCCAGGCAATTTCAATTTTTTAATTTTCATTTATTTTTCTTATTTATTTATAAGAGATAGCAGACGGCTTATTTAATTTTTCCACTTTAGCAGCGCAATATTTAAACTCAGGAATTTTTCCAAAAGGATCTAACTTTGGATTTGTCAACACATTAGCTGGCGCTTCTTTAAAAGCAAAAGGAAAAAATATAACATTGTTTGGTACATTTCTATCTAATCTAACTTTTACTTCAACTTTTCCTCTTCTTGTTTCTATTTTTACTTTATCTCCAGCTTGTATACCTTGCTTTTTTAATTGTTTTGGATTGAAATGTGCTGTAGCTACTGGTTCAATAGAATCTAAAACCTTCGACCTTCTTGTCATAGACCCTGTATGCCAATGTTCAAGTAATCTACCAGTCATTAAGATCATTGGAAATTTACTATCCGGAACCTCATCTGGCGGCGTAAGTTCTGTAGGAATTATTTTGCCTCTTTTATTTTTTGTATCAAAACCGTTTGAGAAAATTACTTCTTCCCCAGGCTTATTTATATCTTTTACAGGATAAACGACTGAATTTTCTTTATCTAATCTGTCCCATGACAATCCTTTAATTGATGGCATTGTTTCTGCCATTTCTGGGAAAACATCTTTAGGATGTTTATAATTCCATTCTAATCCTAGTCTTTTACCAATTTCATTTATTATCCATAAATCTTGTTTTGTATTTCCTGGCAGCGGTATAGCTTTTCTACCCATTTGAACTTGTCTATTTGTATTAGTAAAACTTCCATCTTTTTCTGCCGCTGCTGAACTTGGTAAAATAACATCAGCAAATGTTGCAGTCTCAGTTAAAAATAAATCTTGTACTACTAAATGTTTTAAATTTGCAAGACCCTTCCTAGCTTCTTGAGTATCAGGATCCGACATTGCAGGATTTTCACCCATTATATACATTCCTTTAATTGAACCATCAACCATCCCATGCATTATTTCAACAACAGTTTGCCCAGGTTCTGGATCTAAATTAGATTTCCAAAGTTTTTCTAATTTCTTTCTGTTTTTTTCTTCACCTACAGGAAAATAATCTGGAAAAACCATTGGAATTAATCCTGCATCAGATGCTCCTTGAACATTGTTTTGTCCACGAAGAGGATGCAATCCTGTACCCGGTCTTCCAATTTGTCCACACATTAAGGATAAAGCAATTAACGCTCTTGCATTATCAGTACCGTGAACATGTTGAGATATACCCATTCCCCAAAAAATAATTGCTGATTTTGCTTTTGCGTATGTTCTTGCAACTTTTTTTATAGTTTCAACTTTTACACCTGTAACCTTTTCCATTTTTTCTGGTGGAAATTTTTTTATATTATTTTTTACATCTTTAAATCCTTCAGTGAAACCTTTGATATATTGTTGATCATAAAGTTTTTCTTGAACAATTACATTCATTATCGAATTTAATAAAGCAACATCAGTACCGGGTCTAAAATTTAAAGTTTCAAAAGCATATTTATTTAGAGAACTTTGTCTAGGATCAACTACAATTAATTTGGATCCATTTTTTGCAGCATTTTTAAAGAAAGTTGCAGCAACAGGATGGTTCTCAGTTGGATTAGCGCCAATTACAATAATTACTTCTGAGTTTTCACAGTCATAAAACGGGTTACTTACCGCCCCAGATCCTAAGGTCTCTAGTAAAGCTGCTACCGATGATGCATGACATAACCTTGTACAATGATCAACATTGTTAGTTCCAAAACCCGTTCTTACCAACTTTTGAAATAGATACGCTTCTTCATTAGAACCTTTAGCTGATCCAAAACCAGCAAGATTGTCGCTACCATATGAATCACGGATTTTTTTTAATCCATTTGCTGCATAATCTAGAGCTTCTTTCCAAGAAGCTTTTCTAAAATATTTGTAAGGATTTTTTGGATCAAAAATTTTAGTTGGATCTTTTTTGATATTTGATTTTCTAACAAGAGGTTCTTTTAATCTTTCAGGATTACTAATGTAATCGTATCCATACCTTCCTTTTATACATAACCTATTATGATTTGAAGGCCCGTCTTTTCCATCAATCCATGATATTTTATCATTTTTTATATTATATTCTACTTGGCATCCAACGCCGCAATATGGGCAAACTGATTCAACTTTTTTATCTACTTTTGTATCAGAAACATGTTTTTCATTCATAACTGAAGCTGGCATTAAAGCTCCAGTAGGGCAGGCTTGAACACATTCGCCACAGGCAACGCAAGTACTATCACCCATTGGATCATCAAAATCAAAAACAATTTTTGCATCAGACCCTCGGTTAGCCATTCCTATAACATCATTTACTTGAACTTCCCTACAAGCTCTAACACATAAATTACAGTGAATACATGCATCTAAATTAACTTCCATGGCACTATGACTTGTATCTGGTTTGGGAAGATAATTTTTTTTTGGAAATCTGCTATTATTAATTCCCAACTTATCAGCCCATTGCCAAAATTTTGAGTTTTTGTCGCGGGCAATGCTTCTTTTTGGTTGATCAGCAACAAGTAATTCAAATACTAATTTTTGAGAAGTTTTAGCTCTATTAGATTTAGTATTTACTTTCATTCCTTTAGTTGGTTTTCTAATACATGAAGCAACAAGTGTTCTTTCGCCATCAACTTCAACCATGCAGGTTCTACAATTTCCATCAGGCCTATATCCTGGTTTTGGTTCATAACAAAGATGTGGAATATTTTCCCCGTGTCTTTTAGCAACTTGCCAAATTGTCTCGCCTTCTTTAGCAATTACTTTTTTTCCATTTAATATAAAAGATATATTTTTCATTTTCTTAATTAATTTATATCATCTTGAAAAAATTTTAATATACAATTTACTGGATTTGAAGCAGCTTGTCCTAAACCACAAATAGATGAATCTGTCATAACTTTGTTTAAATCATCTAGAATTTTTTTATCCCATTTTTTATTTTTTAATAATTTAACTACTTTTTCAGTCCCAACTCTGCAAGGTGTACATTGGCCGCAACTTTCATCTTCAAAAAATTCTAACAAATTAAGCACAATATCCCTCATATTGTCTTTTTGAGAAAAAACAACTATTGCAGCTGATCCAACAAAACAACCATGTTTATCTAATTCTTTGCCAAAATCTAAAGGTATATTTCCAAGTGATGCAGGTAAAATTCCTCCTGACGCTCCTCCTGGTAAATATCCCTTAAAAATATGATTTTTCTCCATTCCTCCACAGTAATCATCTATTAGTTCTTTTACAGTAATTCCTGCCGGTGCCTTTTTTACACCTGGTTTATTAACTCTGCCTGAGACAGAATATAACCTAAAACCTACTCCACCATTCTTTCCAAAATTCGAAAACCATTTTCCACCATTCTCTAAAATATCTCTTACCCAAAAAAGAGTCTCAACATTGTTGCATAAAGTGGGTTTTCCAAATAATCCTTCTTGAACAGGGAAAGGAGGTTTGTGTCTAGGATACCCTCTTTTTCCTTCAATACTTTCTAACATCGCAGATTCTTCACCACAGATATAAGCGCCAGCTCCTCTTCGTAAAATTAATTTACAATATTTTGTTAAACCTTCTTTTTCAATTTTTTTTATTTCATCTTTTAGAATTTTATTAATGAACGGATATTCGTCTCTTAAATAAATATAACAAATTTTTGCTTCTACAACCCAAGCTGCAATTAATGTACCTTCTAGTAAACGATGAGGATCAGTTTCCATGCAGAATCTATCTTTGAATGTACCAGGTTCTCCTTCATCAGCATTTACAACCATCAATCTAGGTGCAGGTTCATTTCTAGTTAATTTCCATTTTAAGCCTGTAGGAAAACCTGCCCCACCTAGCCCTTTAAGATTTGAACTTTCTAAGGTTTTAATAATTTCATTTGGTTTGATTTTATTTAATAAACATTTTTTTAAAATTTTATAACCACCTTTTTTTTTATAAGAACTTAAATTTATATATTTGTTAATTTTCGGTAAATAATTTTTTTTTTTTATAACATCTTCTACTTTATTTTCATTTGCTTTATCGATATGTTTATGCTCAATTTCTAAAACTGGCGCGGTATCACATCTACCCATACATGGAGCATTTATTACTCTAATATTTTTTTTAATATATTTTTTTTTTAAATTTTGTAAAAGTTTTTTTCCACCCATCATTTCACATGTTACAGTGTCACAAACTCTAATTGTTATTTCAGCAGGCTTATCATTGTTATCAACAATATCAAAATGTGCATAAAATGACGCAACTTCATATACTTCAGCAAGAGGCATTTTCATTATGGTTGCCAAGGCTGTTAAATGTTTAGAATGAAGACATTTAAATTTATCTTGTATAAGATGCAAATTTTCAATAAGCATATCTCGAGCTTTTGATTTATTTTTAAGTAGTAAGATTATTTCTTGTTCTGCATTTTCATCAACAATCCTACCTTTGGGAAAGAAAACTTTTTTTTCTTTTTTTCTACCTAAGTCACCGTTTCCTAATATTTTAATTTCGTTAGTCATAGCTAAAAAAAATAGCCTCTAATAATTACATAACGTTTAAAGAAAAAAAACAATTAATATTCATTTTTTTATGATTTCCAGCTCTATTTCTTTACCATTAATAGTTTTTTTTCCTACATTTTCGAAATTTACAGTAATAATGTTACCTATTTTTGATTGGACTTGCCCTAATCCCCAATTCTCTTTTTTAGGATGATTGACATAAGTTCCTGGTGTAATTAATTCATTCATAAATTTCAATAATTTTTTTTATTTTTTTTTGTTGAGTTTTTACTTAATATGAATATATTTTTCTTCTTATACTTTATGAAATAAATGCTATGGCTCAAAAAACAAAAATCTCTTCAAAATATAAACCAACGGCAAAAGAACCGTTTATGAATTCAAAGCAAAAAGAGTATTTTAAACAAAAACTTGTAGATTGGAAAGAAACACTTTTAAAAGGTTCGTCCGAAACTATTTTAAATTTAAAAGAAGATAAAGAAGTTTCAGGTGATTTTGCAGATATAGCTTCTGCTGAAAGTACTAAATCTATCGAACTTCGTACTAGGGATAGAGAAAGGAAGCTTATTAGTAAGATTGACGAGGCTTTAAAACGTATTGAAAATAACACTTATGGTTTTTGTGAAGTAACAGGCAAACCTATCGGTTTAAAAAGATTAGAAGCAAGACCTATAGCTACACTTAGTATAGAAGCTCAACAAATGCATGAGAATGAAGAACAGTTAAATAACGATTAAATGTTTTCTGATTCGTTTTAGCATTTATTTTATTTTTTATATTAAATTTTTTTGTTTTTTTCACTTGAATAAAAGAACAAAAGTAGTACATATTATAAATATACATTTTTTTATTTATTTTATAGGAGGATATTAAAATGAAGAAACCTATTTTAAAAACAGTAAGTTCAAGTATGCAAGAAAAAGAAAAAGTAAGGAAGATTAGGGACGAGTCTTTAAATACCGCAATATCACAAATTGAACAAAGCTATGGAAAAGGCTCAATTATGAAATTAGGTGACAATAAAGAAAGCGTAGATGTGGATGTTATTTCCACCGGATCTATTGGTTTGGATATTGCATTAGGAGTTGGTGGTTTGCCAAGAGGTAGAATTGTAGAAATATATGGCCCTGAAAGTTCTGGTAAAACAACTCTAGCAATTCATGCTATAGCCGAATGTCAAAAAACAGGAGGCACTTGTGCATTTATAGATGCAGAACATGCATTAGACCCAGCTTATGCAAAGAAACTTGGCGTAGATATTGATAGTTTGTTAATTTCTCAACCCGATTCAGGCGAACAAGCTTTAGAAATAGCAGAAACATTAGTTAGATCTAATGCTGTTGATATTTTAGTTGTTGATAGCGTAGCTGCACTTGTACCCAAGGCAGAAATAGAAGGGGATATGGGTGATTCACATATGGGGTTACAGGCAAGATTAATGAGTCAGGCTTTAAGAAAAGTAACTTCATGCATATCTAGATCAAATTGCATAGTTATTTTTATTAATCAAATCAGAATGAAAATTGGAGTAATGTTCGGTAATCCTGAGACAACCACAGGAGGTAATGCGCTTAAATTTTATTCATCTGTAAGACTAGATATCAGAAGAATTGGAGCAATTAAAGATAAAGATGAAATAGTTGGCAACCAAACTAGGGTAAAAGTTGTTAAAAATAAACTTGCCCCTCCCTTTAGAATGGTTGAGTTTGATATCATGTATGGAAAGGGTATTTCTAAACTTGGTGAGTTAATAGATTTAGGATCTGAGGCAGGTGTAATTGAAAAATCTGGCACTTGGTATTCATATAAAGGAGAAAAAATTGGTCAAGGTAAGGAAAACGCTAAAAAATTTCTTATAGAAAAGAAAGACATTGCATCGGCTATATATAGATCGATTATGGAAGCAAGTGGCACTGTAAAAGAAAAAATGATGGAAGGAAAAAAAGAAGAAAAAACAAGTTCTGAAAACTCTGTTTCAGAGCCAGAACAAATCAAATAATTTTTTATTGCTAATTAAAATTGCTTGGTACATTCTTAACTATAAGATATGTATCCGAGCAATTTAATTAGAAAAAAGTTTTTAGATTATTTTAAAAAAAATAATCATAAGATTATCAACTCAAGTTCTTTGATTCCTCAAAACGACCCCACATTATTATTTACAAACGCTGGAATGGTTCAGTTCAAAAATTTTCTTACAGGCGTTGAGCAGAGTAATGTAAAAAAAGTTGCAACTTCACAAAAATGTATTCGAGCTGGAGGAAAACATAACGATCTTGATAATGTAGGTTATACATTACGTCATCATACTTTTTTTGAAATGCTAGGAAATTTTTCTTTTGGTGATTATTTTAAAGAGGAAGCAATTTTTTATGCGTGGGATTTATTAACTAATGAATATAAAGTTGATAAAAAAAAATTGCTAATTACAGTTTTTTCAGAAGATTCTATTTCAAAAGATATTTGGAAAAAAATTACAGGTTTTAGTAATAATAAAATCATTTCTGTAAAATCTAAGGATAATTTTTGGTCCATGGGCGATACAGGTCCATGTGGCCCGTGTACTGAAATATTTTATGATTACGGAAATACGTTTAAAGGATCAGTTTCAAATAAGGGAATTGCTGGTGATAGATATGTAGAAATATGGAATCTTGTTTTTATGGAATTTAATCAAATCGATCAGAAAAAAAGAAAAAATTTGCCAAAAAAATGTGTAGATACAGGGATGGGTCTTGAAAGGATAACAGCTTTATTACAGAATACTAATGATAACTATCAAACTGATATATTTGCAGAAATAATTAACTTAATTACAGAATTATCTAAATCAGGAAATAAAAACACTGAAAATATTAGTCATCGTGTTATAGCTGACCATATCAGGGCAACGTGCCACTTAATTTCAGACGGCGTTTTACCGTCGAATGAAGGAAGAGGTTATGTTCTTAGAAGAATAATGAGAAGAGGTATGAGACATGCACACATTCTTGGTTGTTCAGAGCCAATATTTTATAAATTAGCACCATTAATAATTAGTGAAATGGGTAAAATTTTTCCTGAATTAATAAGAGCTGAATCATTAATTATAGAGACATTAAAAAACGAAGAGAACAGATTTAAAGAAACTATAGATAGAGGCTTAAAAATTTTAAATAATGAAATAAAAAAGAATAAAAATAAAAAAATATCAGGTAAAACGGCGTTCCTTTTATACGATACTTACGGTTTCCCTTTAGATTTAACTCAGGATATTTTAAAAGATTTAAATATATCGGTTGATTTAAAAACATTTGAGAAAAAAATGGATGAGCAAAAAAATAAAGCAAGACTTGCTTGGAAAGGTTCGGGCGATGCTAAAACTGATAAATTATGGCACAATATTTTTAAGAAACATGGACCTACAGAATTTATTGGATATAAAAATTTAAAAGCACAGGGATCAATAATTAAAATTATAAAAAATAATAAATTTGTAAACAAAATAAAAGAAGGTGATAAAGCAATTATAATCACAAATCAAACACCTTTTTATGGAGAATCTGGCGGTCAAATTGGGGATACTGGTATTATTAAATTTAATAGTAATGAATTTAAAGTCTTAGATACAAAAAAAGTTCTAAAAATACATATTCACTATGGTGAAGTTATAAAAGGGGAGTTTAAAAATGATGAAATAGTAGATTTAGCTGCCGATAAAAATAAAAGAGAAAGAATTAGTGTGTATCATTCTGCAACACATTTGCTTCACGCTTCATTACGTCAAATATTAGGAAATCATGTAACACAAAAAGGTTCATTAGTTAGTTTTGATAGGTTACGTTTTGATTTCAGCCATCCTAAATCTATAACAGAAATTGATTTAGGTAGAATAGAAAATACTGCAAATGAAATAATAAAACAAAATGATAAAGTTAATATTTCTATAGTTCCATATAAAAAAGCTCTTGAAAAAGGTGCTATGGCACTTTTTGGAGAGAAATATGAAGATGAAGTTAGAGTGGTATCTATGGGAAAAAATAATAATAAATCTATTTTTTCTATGGAATTGTGCGGTGGTACTCATGTAAATAATACAGGAGAAATAAATAATGTTAAAATTGTTAAACAATCATCTGTATCAGCTGGAATTAGAAGAATTGAAGTTTTATCTGGTAATGATTTATCAAATTATATAAAAGATGAAAAACAAAATCAGTTAGTCAGAGAAAAAGAAGAAGAAAACAAGAAAACAAAGCAAAAGCTAGAAGAAAAAAAGAAAAATATTTCTTTGGAAGATCCTTCAAAAAACATAATAGTAGAAGGAAATGAGAATTTTATTAAATACTATTTTAGAACTATTTTTGATTTTCCTCCTAACGAATTACCACAACTTTTAGATAAATTAAAAATGGAAATACAAACAGATATAATAGTTTTATTTAGTGTATATGAAGATAAAATTTCAATTGTTGTCGGTGTGTCAGAAGACTATTTAAAAAAAATTAGTGCAATCGATATAATAAAAGTTTTGACAAAAGTTCTTGGAGGCAGAGGAGGGGGAGGCAGACCAGATTTTGCAAGATCAGGAGGAGGCAATGATAAATCTAAGATTCCTAAAGCTTGTGAAGCAATTAAAGAACTAATTAAATCTCTTTAAACTTATTTTTGTGAAATGGTGGTCTCGGCAGGATTCGAACCTGCGACCTTCGGTTTAGGAAACCAACATTCTATCCA
>CAYXBD010000007.1:0-12601 GCA_964463275.1 uncultured Alphaproteobacteria bacterium
TTTTTTCAAGTCTTTCAGTTTTTTTTGAAATTTTATTTATATTATTTATACATCTAATTTTTATAATAGTAATTTCCAATTTATTTATTTTATCTTTAACAGTTTTATATTTTTCTGCTTCTTTAACTTGTTTTTCAAGTATTTTAAATTGATCTTTATGTGTTTTAATAATATCTTCTAATCTTGAAAGATTTATTCCTGCAGATTTTAATTTTAATTCTGCCTCGTGTCTTCTTGCATGTAAACCAGTAATTCCTGCTGCTTCTTCAAGCAATATTCTTCTTTCTTCCGGTTTTGAACTTATTAATCTGTGAACTTGACCTTGTGCCACTATAGAGGTTGTATCTGGGCCTGAAGAAGCATCAGCAAATAATAAATGAACATCTTTTGCTCTTACTACTTTGTTATTTATATAATAAGTAGACCCTTTTTCTCTTTCTATTTTTCTTTTTATTTCTATTGTTTCGTAATCGTTAAACATTTCAGGAGCTTTTCTTTTTTTATTATCAATTTCAATTTCAATCTCTGCTAAATCATTTTGTGGCCTGATTGAAGTTCCATTAAAAATTACATCATCCATCCCTTTACCTCGCATTTCTTTTGGAGAAGTTTCACCCATTATCCACTTTAATGCGTCAACAATATTTGATTTTCCACAACCATTAGGTCCAACAATTCCAGTTAAACCTTTTTCAATATCTAATTCTGTTTTTTCAACAAAAGATTTAAAACCGGTAATTTTTAATTTAGTAAAATCCATTTTAATTAATTAAATTTTCAATTATTTTTTCAAAATTTTCATAGCTCATAGCACTATACTTTTTTTCATTTATTATTAACGTAGGTGTTGAATTAATATTATATTTTTTTTCTCCGATGGATCGAGTTTTTATAATATTATCAACCAATTTTTCATCTTTAAAACAACTGTTGATTTTATTCTCATTTAAACCTGCTAATTTACCAATGTGTTGAAGTTTATTCATAAAAGCATCATCATTTGAAATCCATTTTTTTTGATTAGTAAGAATTAATTTAACAAAATCAAAATATTTGTCTTTTGGAGCACATTTAGCAAGCACAGAACCAAACAACGCCTGCTTATCTAAAGGAAAATCTCTAAAAATAAATTTTATTTTATTAGTATCAATATAATTTTTTTTAATTTTAGGATAAACTTGTTTGTGAAAATTCGCACAATGAACACATGTCATAGAAGCATATTCGATAACTGTAATTTTGGCATCCTTATTTCCTAAGAAAAATTCTTCATCTGTTTTAGCATTTATAATTTCACTTTTTGAAAAAATAAGGAAAATAAATATAATTAAGAATTTGCTTATATTGTATTTCATTTTTTGATTACCACTATATATTGTATAATTATAAAATCAATATCTCTGTGAACAAGTACTAATTTATTGGTCAAATAACGTTTTATTAAGATTCTTTAATGCCGATTTAAGTTCATTTTTTTTAATTTTGTTAATTAATTTAGAATGATTATTTTTAATTTTTTTTTTCATAATTTTATTTTTTTTATGAGAATCTTTAATATCAAAATCTTGAACTATGCTTATTTTATTAATCGCCTTATATCCAAAATATTGATTTAATTTCTCAATTATTTCATCATTTTTGAATTCTATTTCCATTGATCTACCTCTTTTTGTTTTTAAGAAAATTATCCCATTTGAATTTTTTATATCTGAGAAAACTATTTTTATAGGCCAACAATATTTTGCTATATCTTCTCCTATAATTTCTTTCCATTTTTTTATTAAAGTTATTTCAACAAAATTTCTTTCTTTTATATTTTTATCTATAATTTTAGGTAAACTTTTCCCAATTTTTTTAAAATAACTTTGCTTTCTTTCTTTCATAATTTAATTTTTTTTAAAATATATATTTTATGATAATATCAAAAAAAATGACAAACTTAACTGATAACTTATTAAATTGGTACAGTAAAAATAAAAGACAATTTCCTTGGAGGGTTAAAAAAAACATTATAAATCCTTATTATGTTTGGATAAGTGAAATAATGTTGCAGCAAACAAACGCCAATAGTGTAATTAATTATTACAAAAAATTTATTTCTAATTGGCCTACTATTTATTTATTATCTAAAGCAAAATTAGATTCTGTTTTATTTCAATGGCAGGGGCTAGGATATTATAATAGAGCAATTAATTTACATAAAACTGCAAAAATTATATGTAAGAAATTTAATGGTAAAGTTCCTAGTAATTATGATGCTTTAATTCAATTACCTGGAATAGGGGAGTATACTGCTAATGCTATAATGGCTATTGCATATAATAAAAATACTATTGGAATTGATGTCAATATTAAAAGAGTTATTTCTAGGTTATATAATCTTAATTTAGATAATAAGAGTGAAATATCTAAAAAGATTTATACCTTACTGCCAATCAATGAATGTAGTAATTTTATGCAAGCATTAATGGATCTGGGTTCAGAAATATGTAAAAAAAAAAGTGTTAATTGTTTAATTTGTCCAATAAAAAAGAATTGTCATTTTTACAATGAAAAAAAAGAAATAAATTTTGATGTTTTAAAAGATAAAAAAAGAAAATTTTTATTTGTTTATTTAATAAAATATAAGAATCAAATAATTTTAAAAAAAAGGAGAAAAACTAAATTTCTTCACGGTTTGATGGAAATTCCAAATAATTTATTAAATAATAAGATTTCTTTGAAAATAGCTAAACAAAATGCGCCATTAAATCTCAATTGGAAGACTCTACCAGGAAAATTAAATTCTAAAATTAGTAATTTTGAATTAGAAATTAAATTTTTTGAAGCGTGCGTTAAGAAAAAAATTACTTTAAAAAATACTATATGGGTAAAAAAAAATGAAATTCAAAAAATTCCAATCTCAAGTTTAATGAGAAATATTTTATGCTATTTAAATCCCATTTAATTCTGATCTAATTTTTTCTCTTAAAACATCTATACTGACAGAATTTTTTTTTTCATATTTATACCAAAAAGTCCAACCGTTACATGAGGGTAAATTTAGCAAATCAGCAGCAACGCTATGTATTGAACCTTTAAAGTTCTCACTAATAATTGATCCATCTACTTTAACTTTTGCATGCCATTTTTTTTTTATATCATGCAAGATATCACCAGGTTTTATTAGATTAAATTCTATTAAACTTCCGAATGGAATTCTTTTTTGTTGTTTTTTTTCTATTGTTTTTAACATTTTCAAATTTTTTACTGATTTTATTAAATCAATTCTTTCTTTTGCAAATTTTATGTATTTTTCTTCATTTTCTATGCCAATAAATTTTCTATTGTATTTCTTTGATACTGCCCCGGTGGTTCCCGTTCCAAAAAAAGGATCTAGTATTACATCACCAGGATTAGTAGCAGATAAAATAATTCTTGAAATAAGAGCTTCAGGTTTTTGAGTTGGATGAATTTTTTTACCTTTATATTTTAATCTTTCTGAACCATTACAGATAGGAAAAAGCCAATCACTTCTCATTTGTAAATCATCGTTAAGAGATTTCATAAGATTGTAGTTAAATTTATATTTAGAATTTTTATTTTTAGATGACCATATTAATGTTTCATGAGCATTTGAGAATCTTGTTCCTCGAAAATTTGGCATTGGATTGGTTTTAATCCAAACAATATCATTTAATATCCAAAAATTTAAATCTTGTAATATTTTCCCAATTCTAAAAATATTGTGATATGTACCAATTACCCAAATTGTTCCATCTTCTTTTAAAATTCTTCTAGCTTCACTAACCCATTTTTTTGTAAAATTATCATATTCCTCAAAGTTTTTAAATTGATCCCAATTTTCTCTTACTCCGTTTACATTTGTATAATCTGGTCTTTTTAAGCTTTTTTTTAGTTGTAGATTATAAGGTGGATCCGCAAATACTAAATCTACTGAGTTTGAAGGCAATTCTTTCATCTTTTCTAAACAATTACCTACATATATTTTATTAGTCTTAAAACTTTTTATTTTCATTTTGATCCCGAAACTTTTTATTATTTTATCATTTTTCTTATTGGTTTAAAAGATTTTCTATGGTGGGGGCTTATACCAAATAATTTTATCTTATTGATATGTAATTTTGTTCCATAACCAGAGTTTTCATTCCAAAAGAACTCAGGATACTTATAAGATAATTTTTTCATTAAATTATCTCTTGTAACTTTTGCAATAATTGATGCAGACGCAATAGATATACATTTATTATCTCCATTTTTTATTGCTTTAACATTTGCTTTAATTTTTGGAGTATAGATACCATCTACTAATACAAAATCAGCAGTAATTTTTAAAGACATATATGCTCTTTCCATAGCAATTAAAGAAGCTTGTAATATATTTTTTTCTTCAATTTCTTTAACACTTGCCGCTCCAACACCAAAAGGAATGATATTTGTCAAAATTTTATAAATTTTTTCTCTAATTTTCTTTGATAATTTTTTTGAATCATTAATCTTAATTATTTCTGGGTATTTCACTATAAAATTTTTCCATAAAGATCGTTTAATGTAAACAGCAACAGCTACAACAGGCCCTGCAAGCGGGCCTCTTCCCACCTCATCAATTCCAACAACAATATTTCCAAATTTTTCTTCTATATCAAAATTCATTATTTTAGTTTTGGAAGAATTGTAACTAAATTACATGGTTTAAAAGTGGAGTCTAATTGATACTTTATAATTTCATCCCAAGCATCCTTACAAGCAGAAGGAGAACCAGGCAAAGAAATTAAATATTTACCCTTTGAAATTCCAGCACAAGCCCTTGATTGTATTGTTGAAGTTTTAATTTTTTTGTAGCTCAACATTCTAAAAATTTCACCAAAGCCAGGGATATCTTTTTCGAAGAAAGATTTAAATACTTCTGGGGTGATATCTCTTTTAGTTAGACCTGTTCCACCAGTTGCTATAATAACATCTATATTCTTTTTTTTTAACCAAGCTTCAAGAATTTTTTTTATTTCAATTTTATTATCTTTACATATTTTTTTTTCAGATAAATTATGATGTGATTTTAATACTTTTTTTTTTAATAATTCTCCTGATTTATCAGTTTTGGTATTTCTTGTATCAGAAATTGTTAAAACTGCTATGTTTAATTTTTTTTTCATATTGTAATCTTTAAATTTATTATTTTTTCTTTAACTTTTTTTAAATCCTCCCAAGCAATTTTTTTTTTGTTTGGCGATCTTAATAAATAACTTGGATGAAAAATACAAGTTGTAAATATTTCTTCATTTAAAAAAGGATTCTTATAATTAAACCACTTGCCATGATGTTTGGTTATACCTTCTTTTAAGTTTAATAAAGATCTTGATGCAATATTACCAAAAAGTAAAAGTATTTTAGGATTTATTATAGAAATATGCTTCTCAACATATGGAAGAAAAAGATTAATCTCATCTTCAGTAGGAGTCCTGTTATTTGGAGGCCTCCAAGGAATAATATTAGTTATATAAACATTATTTTTTCTATCAAGCCCAATAGCTTTGATCATTTCATCGAGTTTTTTTCCTGCAGCACCAACAAAAGGTTTGCCAATTTTATCCTCTTCAAAGCCGGGGGCTTCTCCAATGATCATAATATCAGATGTTAATATTCCATCATAAAAAACAAAATTTTTTGTCTTTAATTTTAATTTGCAATCTACATCAATAATTTTTTTTTTAAGTTTAGTTAATTTGTCATGCATTGATTCTTTTTGATTTTTTTCATCAAGACGATTTTTAAATCTTATTCTAGGTGTATTTTGAATATGCGATTCAACGCCAAATGATTTATAATAATTAAGTATTGATAAAGAATTTTTTCTAATGTTTGACATTTTCTTTTAATGTTAAATTTTGTTGTTATGTTATGATACAAAAATTTATTTATGACTAAAGTAACAAATTTGATAACTTAATTATTTTGCCTATATTTTTATATATATGACTAGAGAATCGATGAATTTTGATGTTTTGATAATTGGAGCAGGTCCATCAGGACTTTCTACTGGCATTAGGCTTGCGCAACTTGCAAAAAAAAACAATAAAGGATTAAATATTGGTATTGTTGAAAAAGGTTCAGAAGTTGGTGCGCATATATTATCAGGTGCAGTTTTAGAGACGAAAGCCCTTGATGAATTAATACCAGATTGGAAAAGTAAAGATTCACCGCTAAAAACGGAAGCAAAAAAAGATAATTTTCTATTGTTAACAGAAAACAGATCTTTTAAATTACCAACACCGCCACAAATGAATAATGAAGGCAATTATATTATTAGTTTAGGAAACTTTTGTAGATGGCTAGCTAAACAAGCGGAGGAATTAGGTATAAATATTTTCCCTGGTTTTTCTGCTTCAGATGTTCTTTATGATGAAAAAACCAACAAAGTTATAGGTATAAGAACAGGAGATCAAGGAATAAATAAGGATGGAAAGAAATTAGAAAATTATCAGCAAGGTTATGATCTTTTTGCTAGACAAACAATTTTTGCAGAAGGTTGCCACGGATCATTGACAAAAAAACTGATTAATAAATATAACTTAAGAGAAAACTCTTGTCCTCAAACTTATGGTATAGGTTTAAAAGAATTATGGGAGATTAAACCAGAAAATCATAAACTAGGAGAAGTAATTCATTCTATTGGTTGGCCTTTAGATAACAAAACATATGGTGGATCTTTTCTTTATTTTTTGGAAAATAATCAGGTCTCAGTTGGTTTTGTTGTAGGTTTGGATTATAAAAACCCATACCTAAGCCCGTTTGATGAGTTTCAAAGATTTAAAACACATCCAAAAATAAAAAAAGTTTTTGAAGGGGGTAAAAGAATTTCGTATGGTGCAAGGGCATTAAATGAAGGAGGATTTCAATCTATTCCTAAATTGACAGTACCAGGAGGACTGCTCGTTGGATGTACTGCAGGATTTATGAATGTTCCGAAAATAAAAGGAACACATACAGCTATGAAATCAGGGATGATTGCTGCTGAAGAAATTTTTAAAAATATTTTTAATGATAAAATAAAAGAAATTCATTCTTACGAAGATGAAATAAAGAATTCGTGGGTTTGGGATGAACTTTATAGAGTAAGAAATATTAGGCCTGCATTCCAATGGGGATTTTGGCCTGGTTTAATATATAGCGCTATTGATACTTTTATTTTTCGAGGCAAGGCTCCTTGGACCTTGAAACATAAAGATGATCATAAATCTTTAAAACAAGCAAATAAATCTAAAAAAATCGATTATCCAAAACCAGATGGAGTTATTACATTTGATAAATTATCATCAGTTTTTATTTCAAATACTAACCACGCAGAAAATCAGCCATGTCATTTAAAACTAAAAGATAAAAATGTTCCAATAGAATATAATTTAGAAAATTTTGACGCACCTGAACAAAGATATTGCCCTGCAGGAGTTTATGAAATAGTTGATTTAGAAAATTCTCCAAAATTGCAAATTAATGCACAAAACTGTGTGCATTGTAAAACTTGTGACATTAAAGATCCAAGTCAAAATATAAACTGGGCAACTCCAGAAGGAGGCGGAGGCCCACGTTATCCTAATATGTAGTTTTTTTATTTTTAAAAAATGAAGAAATTTCTAATTATAATTTTTTTTTTCTTTCTCTATTTTAATAAGCTTGTACTGGCAATAGATTTTGGAAGTTATCTTGCGGGAGAAAGTGCATTAACTAACAAAGATAATCAATCTGCTATATATCATTTTAAAAATGCAATAAATTCGAAGGAACTAGACACAGAACATGGGTATGATATAGCTAAAAAACTATGTAACTTATATCTTTTAGAAGGTGATATAGAAAATTGTATTTTATTGGGAAAAAAAATAGAAAAAAAACTTAGCTCTAATAGTATCGATAACGCAAATATTTTAATGGCTTTGATTGTTGCAGATATAAAAGAAAAAAAAATTAATTCTGCCTTGGCTAGGTTAAAAAAAATGGAGAAAAGTTCTTATGAAAGATTTTCAGTTCCAATCATTGAAGCATGGTTAATAGCTTTGGAAAAAAAGAATTTTCGAAAGGCAAAACAAAAATTAAATGAATTAGAAAAAGATTCTTCAATCAATGGTTTAAGAAATTTTAATTTAGCTTTGATCCATGAATTTTTTAATAAAAATGACGAAGCATTAATATATTATCAAAAAACTATAAATGCATTTACTCAACCTTCTTATAGATTAGTAGAAGTTTCAGCCAATGCTTTTGAAAGAAATGGTGACTTCGATAAAGCAAAAGAAATTTATATTAAATTTTTATCTAGTTCCAATGATAATTTATTGATTGAAAATTCACTAAAAAGAATTGAAAACAAAGAAAAACCAAATAAATTAATTGCAAATTTGAATGATGCAATTGCAGAATTATTTAATACGATTGCAAGTTCTTTTAGATCTGATTTTACAAATGATTTTTCAATAATTTACTCGTATTTTTCTTTATATCTAAAGAAAGATCTTGAAGTAGCACAACTTTATTTAGCTGAATTACTAGAAAATAATAATAAGTTTGAAGAAGCAAATACTTTGTATGAAAAAATAAAACCTTCATCAAGTTTTTATTGGCATTCAAAACTAAAAAAAGCAAGAAACTTGGAGTTACTAGGAAATAACAAAGAATCCATTTCAATTTTAGAAGAAATGTCAAATGAAAAAAAAGATAGATACGATTCTTTAAAGCTTCTTGGGGATATATATAGAAATTATGATAAGTATGGCGAAGCTATAAAATTTTATAATGAGGCCGTAATAAGAATAAAAAAAATTAGTTCAGAGCATTGGGATTTACTTTATTCAAGAGGAATGGCATATGAAAGAAATAATCAGTGGGAATTAGCAGAGAAAGATTTTTTAAAAATTTTAGAACTTAGACCAGACCAACCAGATGTTTTAAATTATTTGGGTTATTCATGGATAGAGCAAGATATTAACTTAGATCAAGCTAAAAAACTTATTTTGAAAGCTGTAAATTTAAAACCAAGAGATCCATATATCGCAGATAGTTTAGGGTGGGCGTATTATAATTTAAAAGAATATAAAAAAGCAGTAGAAGAACTTGAAAGAGCAGTTAGTTTGAAACCAACAGATCCAATTATTAATGATCACCTAGGAGATGCGTATTTAAAGGTTAATAGGGAACTAGAAGCTTTATATCAATGGGAGAAAGCAATCCAATTTAATCCTGAAAAGGATTTACGAATAAAAATAGAGAAAAAAATAAAAAAATTTAATGCTAATAATGAATTAAATCTCTTATAAGCAAATGTTAAAAGGAAAAATTTTTAAATGTAAAGCATATGCAAAAGTAAATTTATTTCTTAATGTATTTAATAAATCGGAAGATAATTTACATAATTTAAGAAGTCTGGTTTGTTTCGTAGACCTTTATGATGAAATAAGAATTTCTGAAAGTAAAAAATTTTCAATAGAAATCACAGGACCATTTAAAAGATTTGTTGAAAAAAAAGGGAACATAATTGAAAAAACTTTTATTGTTTTTTCAAAATTTTTAAATTTGAAAACTAATTATAAAATATTTTTAAATAAAAAAATACCAGTTGCAGCTGGACTAGGAGGAGGTTCGTCTGATGCTGCTGCTGTTTTACAAGGTTTAAATTTTTTGAATAAAAAAAAAATAAAAAAAAAGGATTTATTTAAGCTTGCTATGGAAATAGGATCTGATGTTCCAGCATGTTTATATAATAAAAATGTTTTTTTTTCTGGCTATGGACAGATTTTAAATAAAGCTCCAAAAATTCCAAAAGTTTCACTATTATTAATTAATCCTCGTAAAGAACTTTCAACAAAAAAAGTTTTTAATGTATATAGAGGAAAAAAAATAACAAAAAAAAGCAACTATACATATAAAAATTTTTTTTCGTGGATATTGGAACAAAATAATGATTTACAAATATATGCAGAAAAGCTTGTTCCAGAAATTAACGAAATGATCAAGTTTTTAAATTTGTCAAAAAATTGTTTTTTTTCAAAAATGACTGGAAGCGGGCCAACGGTTTTTGGCTTGTTTAAAAAAAGAATAGATGCAAAAAAAATAAACATTTTATTAAAAAAAAAACACCCTAAATGGTGGTCTGGAGTTTATTCAATTAAAACTTAATCTTTGAATAAATCTGCTTTTTAATATAATTTTATACTAATACTTTTTATTGGGGCGTCGCCAAGTGGTAAGGCACGAGTTTTTGGTACTCGCATTCGCAGGTTCGAATCCTGCCGCCCCAGCCATTAATTTAAAAGTAAAATAGCTGCCTAAACCATATCCAAAAATAAGGCACAAAAATATGAAAATGAAAAGACAAAAAATATTTTTTTTATCTAAATTTACCATCAATTGACAATCTTCCGGAACCTTTAAGAAAAATAGCAAATGTTATGATTCCCCACATTAAAGGGTATTCATAACCTTCTTTACTCCAGAAGAAACCATGGGGCAAATGATATAGAACAGCAAATGCCATAAATATAGTTACTGAAAAAGCTGCGATTCTTGTAAAAAAACCTAGCGCTATACAAATACCACCTAGAAATTCAGTTAATGCAATCAAATAAGCTAAAAACACACCTGTAAGAACAGGATTTGAGTATTCTTTATCTAAAAAATTAATAAAGCTATCAAGATTCCCATTAAATCCTTTATATAATTTACCATATCCATGAGGTATTAATAAGATTCCAGTTATAAACCTTATTAAAGGATATGATAAATATTCACCAATTGAGTCTAAATTTCTTAAAAATGGGTTTATCATAAAATTTATTTTATAATTATAATTTAATTTATTCTAATCACATTGATGCAGAAAAAAAATATAATAAAAAAATTTCCTATAAAAATCAAATCCAATGGAGAATGGTTATATCAAAATAGTTTAATAAAAAAACAAGTATTAATAAAATTATTTGCATCAGTTTTAATTTCGGATGGAAAGGGAAATTTTTATTTAGAAACACCGGCAGAGAAAGGGAAGATTGAAGTCGAAGACGCTCCTTTTGTAGCAACTGATTTTAATATAAAAGGTTTAAATAAAAACCAAGAAATTATATTTAAAACAAATATTGGGGAAGAAATTATTTTAAGTAAAAAAAATCCTTTGTTTTATAAAAAATCTAAAAAAAATTTTATTCCTTATATTAATATTAGAAAAAATATAAATGCTAAAATATTAAGGCCTGTTTATTACCAGTTGATTCATAAATTTGTAAATAAAAATACAAAAAATAAACTAAAAATAAAAAGCAAAGGATATGAATTTACATTAAAATAAAAAATATATGAGATCGTTAAATATTCAAAAATGGAAGTCAAAGAAAAATATTAGATTTTTATTTAAAATTTTTAAAAAAGATAGCGAAGAAACAAGATTTATTGGTGGTTGTGTAAGAGATTTAATTTTAAAAAAGAAAGAAAGTTATGACATTGATCTTGCTACGACACTAAAACCAAATGAAGTAATTGGAATATTAAGTAAAAAGAAAATAAAAATTGTAAAAACTGGATTTAGTCATGGAACAGTTATTGCAATCTTGAATAAGGAAAAGTTTGAAATAACAACATTAAGAAAAGATATTAAAACTGACGGAAGATACGCAAAGGTACAATTTACCGAAGATTGGATTATAGATTCAAATAGAAGAGATTTTACTATAAATGCAATGTCGTGCGACTTTAATGGAAATTTATACGATTATCATAATGGTCTTGAGGATTTGAAGAATGAAAGAATTAAATTTATTGGTAATCCCGAAGAAAGAATTAAAGAAGATTATTTAAGGATATTAAGATATTTTAGATTTTATGCATATTATGGAAGAAATAATATTGAAAAATCTCAAATAAATATTTTTAAAAAACTATCATCAAATTTAAAAAAATTATCAAGTGAAAGATTATATTCTGAGTTTAAACAAATTTTGTTATCTGACAATTCTTATGAAGTTATAAAAATGATGGAAAATTGCGGAGTTTTAAAATATATAATTTTTAATAATAATAATTTGGAAAAAATGAAATCTATAAATAAACTTAAAAAAATTAACCATTTAATAGATTTCAGCAACAGACTTGCAATTCTTTTAAATGAGAAAAATATATCAAAAGTATCAAAGAATTTAAAATTATCTAAAATTGAAAATATAAAAATAAAAAAGATTATTCAATTACATAAAAAATTTAATTTGAAAGATTTCGAAAAAAATAAAATTAAATATCTTTTTTATTATGGACATGAGATATGTAACAGCCTTTTAATATATAATTTTGCTAAACTTTCTATTGATTCTAAAGTCAAAACATATTTGAGAATTATATCCTCAATTAAGAGTTTAAAAGTCCCAAAGTTACCAATTTTTGGTAAAGATATAATTAAATTAGGTATTAAGTCAGGCCCAAATGTTGGAAAGATATTAAAATTAATTGAAAATTGGTGGATTACAAATAATTTTAGACCGTCTAGAAAAGAATGTTTAGAAAAATTAAAGAAATTTAATTAAAGCCATTTTGCTTGTGGAGGCATAGACATTAATATTGCTTCTGG
>CAYXBD010000008.1:0-11168 GCA_964463275.1 uncultured Alphaproteobacteria bacterium
AATGTTGTTAAAAAAATTGTATCGCATATTACCAATTTAGGCTGGTAAAATGATCCGATTAAGTTTTTACCATACGAACTATTTACCCCTGTTTTTCCACCAATAGAACTATCTACTTGAGCAAGTAGCGTAGTAGGAAATTGAACTAGGTTTATCCCTCTTAAGGTTATACTTGCTAGAAATCCTGATATATCTCCTATAACGCCGCCACCAAGAGCAAATATAGCATCATTTCTAGAAATTTTATTTTTTAACAAAAAAGCAGATATTTTATTAATTGTTTTAATATCTTTCATTTTTTCGCCAGGACTTATTGTTAGAGTTTTAACAAAGAATTTTTTAGGAATTATTTGTTGGATTTTTTTTAAATGCAATTTTTTTATTTTAGTATCGGTTATAATAAATATTTTTTTAGCATCTTTAATACTAGAAAATATTTTATTTTTACATTTTCTTAGAATATTCTTACCAACAAGCACCTCGTATGGATTATTTTTTAAAGATACTTTGATAGAGTAGTTTTTTTTCAATTTAATATACTTTCTTAAATTTATGTTATTTTAAACAAGATTTTTAATACAATTTAGTATTTTATCACATACCTTAAAAGGTTTTTCATTTGTTTTTACTATAAATTTTGCTTTCGAATAAATAGGTTTTCTTTTTTTTAATAAATCTTTAATAATTTTCCTTAAATTTTTATTATTATTTTTTTCATTAAGCAGAGGTCTTTGATTAGATTTTTTACATCTTTCGTAAATTAAATCAATACTTGCGTCTAACCAAATAGAAACAGTTTCTTTAAGTATTATTTTTTGCAATTTTTTATTTAAGAATGCACCACCGCCTAAAGCAATAACACCAGGTTTTTTGTTATTTAATAATATATCTAAAATAATTTTCTCTTCTTTACGTCTAAAATATTCCTCTCCATATTTATCAAAAATTTTTCTTATATTAATTCCACACTTTTTTTCTATTAAAATATCTGTATCAATAAAATTAAGTTTTAAACTTTTAGATAGAATCCTTCCAACAGTTGTTTTACCACTACCCATCATTCCAATTAAAACTATTTTTTTTTTCATAATAATTTAAACAAAAATTGTTTTTTTTTTTGTTACAGTTTACTTTAAGGTAATACTTAAATAAATTATATATAATGTTTAGAAACCGTAAAAAAAACTTTTTTGAAAAAAAATTGAATATTTTACTTATATTCATCGTTTTGATTCTTATTATTTTTTTCTTTTTTTTAGAATGGTTTGTTCCTGTACCTAAGTCAAAAATTGAAAAAAACATAAAAATTGAAGAATATAAAAAATAACCTATTTTTTTAAGAATATTAATTTAATGAAAATTATTCAAAATCTCCTTTTAATTTCTATTTTTCTTTTTGTCACAACTAACTTGTACGCAGGTTTAGGGGATTCTGAAATGAGTCCAGGAGGATGGAAACGCAATATAGAAGTTAATGAAATTGAGGAACCTGATGTTGAAGATAAACAAAAAGATTCATCTGAGGATAATAATGATTTCAAATCAATTGAGTTAAAAGAAATAGATGCTAATACAATTGGCACAATGACTAAAGATGAAGGAGGTTTAAGCTACGACATGTGGTCTGGTTCAAAAAGAGATATTATTCAAGATTATTTACAAAATGTACCAATTAACAAAGAGTCTGATTTGGCGGTAGAATTATTTAAAAAAATACTTTTATCAAATGCTGATGTTCCAGAATCTAAGAATGATAGTACGGACTATTTACTAATAAGAGTAAATAAGTTAATTGAACTTGGTGATTTTGAAAATGCAAAATCATTAATAGATTTAATACCTAATATAGATAATGAGGAAATTTTAATTAAAAAAAATGAGATTAATTTATCGTTAAATAATTTCGATTTGGTTTGTTTGGATGTTGAAAAAAACAGAATAAAATACAAGAAAAATTTGTTTTGGAGAAAAGTTGAGATATTTTGTCAAATACTCAATGGTGAAACAAATAAAGCTAATTTAGCTTTGACTTTATTAAAGGAAGAAACAAACTTTAATGATGAAAACTTCTTAAAAATTATCGATAGTCTTGTATATAAGGAAGAAATTAATGATGAAAATTTAGATGAATTAAATCTATTGAATCTTGCAATGACTCGAGTAGCAAATATAAATATTAAAGAAAATTATGTTTTAAAAGAAGACCCGTTATTTTTGACAATGATTTATCGAATGCCAAACGTACCTATAAAACTTAGAATTGAAGCAATAGAAAAATCCAAGAAACTTTTAAATCTACCAACTGATACTATTGAAGAAATTTATAATAGTTATGATGTGAAAGAAAAAGATAAAAAAATTTCCTTAGATGATAATATTTTACTTGGTTTTGATACACAGGCAATTTTATTTCAAATGGCAATTGCTGAAGATGATAAAGAAAAAAAAGCAAAAATTATAAAAAAATCTCTAGAACTTGCATTAATAAATGGTAATTACAAATTAATTTCAGAATTAAATTTAAATTCTTTATTAGAAATAAAACCATCAAAGAATTTATCTTGGTTTGCTAATCATGCCGCTAAATCATTATTAATTTTAAATAAAATAGAGGAGGCAATGGATTGGTATGAAATATTAGAAAAAGAAAAAGATAAAGATGCCGAATTATTTAATTACTTTGTTGAATTATGGACAATTGTAGAATTTTATAATTTAAAGAATGAAGAAAAAAAATATGAAAATGTTTCTCAGAATGAAATACTTAAGTCAATTAATAAGTTTCAATTGCAAAATAAAGATTTTAGATTTAGCTTACTTGGATTTTATATTCTTGAAACTTTTGGTGTAAAAATCAACCCAGATTTTTGGTTGATTAAACTAGATAATCAGGAAATAGAAACGAAACAAATGCCTGATTCTTCATTAATATCTTTACTAAAATATTCTGCAAATAATAAAAAAATTGGAGAAACAATTTTATTAATTCTTATGTCGCTAAATGGTAAGAATTTTAATCAATTGCACCCTTTTTTCTTGCAAATTGTAATTACCTCACTAAATCAAATAGGTCTAGAAGAAAAAGCTTTTGATTTAGCAATTGAAACATTAATTGAAAAATAATTAAAATGTCACAAGAAATAAATAATTTTGTACAAACACTAAATTCGGAAGACGGCGTTCATATAAATACAATTAATTATTATAAATATGACATCAATCAATTTAATAAATTTATAAAAAAAAAAAAAAAATCTTTTAAAGTAGTTAAAAAAAAAGATATTTTAAATTTTCTACAAAGTTTAAAATTAAAAAAATTAAAAAATAAAACAAAAAATAGAAAAATTTTTGCATTAAAAAGATTTTATAAATTTTTAGTTTCTGAAAGATTTATAAAACAAAATCCAGTAGATAAGGTCGACGCACTAAAATCTGAATATACTTTGTCAATTACATTAACTTCTGATCAAATACAAAAAATTCTTAAATATGTATCAAAAAAAAATAAAAATTACTTTGATATTAGATCTAATTTAATTATTGAACTTTTATGTTCTACAGGCATTAGAGTCTCCGAATTAATTTCAATTAAAACAAATGAAATTGATTTGAGAAATAAAACAATCAGAATTAATCCACCTGAACAAATAGGGAATGCAATATTAGGTAAAAAGAGTGGAAAAGAAAGAATAGTTTTTTTTGGTGAATCAACAAAAAAAGTAATCGAGAATTATTTAGAAATTAGGGAAATTTTTTTAAAACAAAGAAAAAATGATAGCCCATGGCTTTTTCCATCAAATAAACCAGAGGTTTGTTTGACAAGAAGGAGAGTTTTACAAATAACGCATAATTTAGCTGACAAAATAAAAATAGATAAAAATTTAATGCACCCTCATTCATTTAGACATGCATTTGGAAATCATCTTTTAAATTCTGGGGCAGATATAAGAGTTGTGCAAAAATTACTTGGGCACGAAAGCATAATTACAACCCAAAAATATACTGAACATAGAGACAAAATATTTGAAATAATAGAAAAACACCACCCTTTAAATAAAAATAATGAAAATATTGTTTGATATTTATATATTCTATTGGTATTCATTTCTTTTATAAAAAAGAAAGGAAGTTTTTAAATGAGTTTTTTTGAAGTAGAGCAAGCAACAACAAGATTAAATAGAAGTGAATTAGCAGTGCCTGGAAGCTCCCCTGAATTTTTTGAAAAAGCTGCAAAATCTGATACAGATGTAATTTTTCTAGATTTAGAAGATGCGGTAGCACCAGATGATAAAGAAAAAGCAAGAGAAAATATAATTCAAGCACTTAATGATGTAGATTTTGGAAACAAAGTAATATCAGTAAGAATTAATGGTTTAGATACTCATTATATGTACAGAGACGTTGTAGATATTATTGAAAAAGGAGGAGAAAGACTTGATTTAATTATGATACCGAAAGTAGGTACACCACAAGATGTTTATGCGGTCGATATGTTAGTAACGCAAGCTGAAAATAATATGAAAAAAAAGAAAAAGATTGGTTTTGAAATGATAATTGAAACCGCTCTTGGAATGCAAAATGTCTATGAAATTGCTACTGCAAGTAAAAGAAACGAGTCTTTACATTTCGGTATTGCCGATTATGCAGCTTCAACAAAAGCAAAAACAACAGGGATTGGCACACAAAATCCAAAATATTCAGTTTTAACAGATCCAGATAAATCAGGTAAAAGGGATGTTGTTTGGAGTGATATGTGGCATTACCCACTTAGTAGAATGGTAATTGCAGCTAGAGCTGCGGGTTTAAGACCTGTAGACGGACCTTTTGGTGAAATTAAAGATTCAGATGCTTATGTATCATCTGCTAATAGAGCAGCTGTTTTAGGCTGCGAAGGTAAATGGGCAATTCATCCATCGCAGATTGAATTGGCAAATAAAATTTTTACTCCACCTGAAGAAGAAGTTACAAAAGCTAAAAGTATTTTAAAAGCAATGGAAGAGGCACAAAAACAAGGAAAAGGAGCTGCTTCATTAGATGGTCGTTTAATTGACTTAGCTTCAGTAAGACAAGCTACTGTTATGGTACAAAAAGCTGAACTTATTAACAAAAAATAAATTATAAAAAATTGAGACACACACTAGATTTTGAAAAAACTATATCTGACCTTCAGGATAAAATAAGTAAATTAAAGGATTCAGGTTCAGATAAAACAAGTTTAGTTGAAGTTAATGAACAAATAGAAGAAATAAAAGTCAAAATAGATAAAAAACTTAATGATATTTATAAAAAATTAACTCCTTGGCATAAGCTACAAGTAGCAAGACATCCTGAAAGACCCCATTTTACAGATTACATTAAAACATTGTTTCAAGACTTCGAACCTTTATCTGGAGATAGATTATTTAAAGAAGATCCTGCTTTATTATGTGGTTTTGCGACTTTTAATGATAAATCAGTAATGATAATGGGTCATGAAAAAGGTAGAAATACGGAAGGGAGAATTAAACATAATTTTGGTATGGCAAAACCTGAAGGATATCGTAAAGCGATAAGATTAATGAAATTAGCTGAAAAATTTAATTTACCAATACTAACATTTATCGATACCCCAGGCGCATATCCAGGGGTGGGTGCTGAACAAAGAGGCCAGTCTGAAGCTATAGCTAAATGTATTGAAGTATCACTAAATTTAAAAATTCCAACCATATCTGTTATTATTGGTGAAGGTGGTTCAGGAGGAGCGGTAGCAATTGCTACAACAAATAAAGTTTTGATGTTAGAGCATTCAGTTTATTCAGTTATATCACCAGAAGGATGTGCGTCAATTTTATGGAAAGATTCAAAATATGCTGAAGAAGCAGCAGCTTCCATGAAAATTACGGCACAAGATTTAAAAGAACTCAACATTATAGATTCTATAATTGCAGAACCTGTTGGTGGTGCCCATAGAAATTCTTCTGAAACAATTAAAAATGTTGGAAATGCAATCAGAACATTTTTAAAACAAGTAATCTCTTTAGATAAAAATGAACTCCTTAATCAGAGAAAAACTAAATATTTAATGACTTTAAATAAATCTTAAAAATTATTAAGAAACTTTCCCACAACAATTTTTGAATTTTAAACCTGTTGATTGACATCTTGTATTTCTAGGAATTTTATTTTTTGGATAAAAATTTAATAAACAATTTTTATCTTTTGCTTCTTTTTTTTTTATTTCTTTAGGAAATTGTTCTGCAGCAAGTTTAGCTTTTACATCTAAGCCAGATACAAAAGGCTTTTTTTCTTCATTGGAGTTTTTTTCTAATTTTTGATCTTTGTATACATCTTCTTGGGTTTTTTCATTTTCTTGTTCAAACTGTATATTGCTTAAAACTTTACTTATATTTCTTTTTATATTTAAAAGCATATTTTCGAAAAGTTCAAATGCTTCTCGTTTATATTCATTGAGAGGATCTTTTTGACCATATGCTCTTAAAGAAATTCCTTGTTTTAGATAATCCAAAAAAAGTAAGTGATCTTTCCATGAATGATCAATTATTTGGAGCAAGAAACTCTTTTCAACTGTTCTAAAATTTTCACTTCCTATTTTTTTTTCTCTTTCTTTATCTGATTTTTCAATTTCATCTAATATTAATTTTTTTATTTCCTGATCTGCGACGCCTTCTTTCTTCGCTATTTTTTTTAAATCTTTTTTTACTCCAAATATTTCTTTAATTTCTTTTTCTAAATTTATTAAATTCCACTGCTCAAAGTATGTATCCTTAGGAATATTTTTTGACACAATATTGTCGAGAGTATCTTTTTTCATATTATTTATAAAACTTTTTATATCTTCTGATTCCATAACTTTTGTTCTTTGGTTATAAATAACTTTCCTTTGATCATTCATAACATCATCAAATCTTAACAATGATTTTCTAATATCATAATTTCTTGCCTCTACTTTTTGTTGAGCTTTTTCTAAAGCTTTGTTGATCCATTTATGAGCAATTGCCTCTCCTTCTTTCAAACCAAGTGTTTTAAGCATGCTATCTATTTTTTCTGAACCAAAGATTCTCATTAAATCATCTTCAAGCGATATATAAAATTTAGATTCTCCTATATCGCCTTGTCTTCCACATCTTCCTCTTAATTGATTATCGATTCTACGACTTTCATGTCTTTCTGTTCCTAAAACAAAAAGTCCTCCAGCTTCTATTACAATTTTTTTTGCATTTTCTATATCTTCTTTAATTTGATTGTTTTTTTTTTCACTCAATTTTTTTTCATCTTCTGCTTCTATTTTTTTTATTTGCATATCCAGATTACCACCTAATTGTATATCAGTTCCTCGACCTGCCATATTTGTAGCAATAGTTACAGCACACTTTTGACCTGCTTGTGCGATTATATATGCTTCTTGTTCGTGGTATTTTGCATTTAAAATTTTGTGCTCAATTTTATTTTTTTTAAGAATTTTTGATAATTCTTCTGATTTTTCAATGCTTACTGTTCCGACTAGAACAGGTTGATTTTTTTTTTTACATTTAGCAATTTGTGACACTATTGCGTTATATTTTTCTTGTTTAGTTCTATATATTTCATCGTCTTGATCAACTCTAATACATTCTTTATTAGTTGGTATTTCAATAACTTGAAGCTTATAAATATCTAGCAACTCTGGCGCTTCAGTCATCGCCGTTCCTGTCATGCCTGCAAGCTTTGGATATAATCTAAAATAATTCTGGAAAGAAGTTGAAGCTAAAGTTTGATTTTCATTTTGTATATTTACTGATTCTTTTGCTTCTAGCGCTTGATGAAGTCCTTCAGAAAATCTTCTTCCTTCCATCATTCTTCCAGTAAATTCATCAATTATAATTACCTGATCATTTCTTACTATGTAGTCAGTATCTTTTTCAAATAATTTATGTGCTCTTAAAGCTTGATTTATGTGATGAAGAAGCACAATGTTTTCTGAGTCAAATAAATTATTATTTTTTAAAAGTTTTTTTTCTTTTAAGATTTTTTCAATTGTTTCTACTCCTTTATCTGTCAAATTAACACTTTTTGATTTTTCATCTTTTTCAAAATCAACATCCTTTAATTGAGGGATTAATTTATTAATTTCCGAGTACAAGCTAGAAGTATCTTGAGTTGGACCTGAAATTATTAAAGGCGTTCTTGCTTCATCAATTAATATGTTATCTACTTCATCAACTATTCCAAAATTGTGTTTTTTTTGAACCAATGTATCTTTGGAATATTTCATATTATCTCTCAAATAGTCAAAACCAAATTCATTATTTGTGCCGTATGTAATATCGCATTTGTAAGCGTTTTTTCTTTCGTTATCTTCTATTCCAGCAGTAATACAACCAACACTTAGACCTAAAAATTTATAGATTTCACCCATCCATTCAGAATCCCTTTTTGCAAGATAATCATTAACTGTTACGATATGGACGCCTTTATCTTCTAATGAATTTAAATATGCAGGCAATGTTGAAACAAGTGTTTTTCCTTCCCCTGTTTTCATTTCCGCTATCATTCCTTTATGTAAGACAATCCCACCAATCAATTGAACATCGAAGTGTCTTTGTTTTAGAGTTCTTTTTGCAGCTTCCCGTACAGTTGCAAATGCTTCAATAAGAATTGTATCTAAAGTATCTTTTTGTTTTAATCTAAGTTTAAATTCTTTAGTTTTATTCTTTAATTGTTGGCTTGTTAATTTTTCATAATTTTTTTCAAGCTTATTAATTTCATCAACTTGTTTTTGTAATTTACTAATAAATCTATCATTAGCACTTCCAAATATTTTTTTTGCAAATTTTAAGAACATATCCCTATATTTAATATATAAATATTTAATTGAGAATATTTATATAATTCCTAATTACAAGATATATAAGGTCTTATATAATTTTTTTTATTTATGAATAAATTATCATTTAAAAAAAGAAAACATGTTTAAAATGTATGATATCGAAGGCGTGCTATTTTCTACAGGAAGTTGTGGTTTTAAAAAAAATAATGAAAAAGATTTTGTAATCATACAATTGGATAAAAATTCAAAAACTTCTGCCGTTTTTACTTCTTCTAAAACAGTTTCAGAACCTGTTAAATGGTCAAAAAAGAATATAAATAATGAAATTAGAGGAATAGTAGTTAATTCTGGAAATGCAAATGCTTTAACTGGTAAAAAAGGTTATGAATCAATAAACAAATATGTAAGTTTTATTGCAAAAAAAATTAATTGTTCCGTGAAAAATATTTTAGTTGCATCTACAGGGGTTATTGGAGAACAACTAAATTATAAGAGAATCAATGCTATAGTTCCCAAATTGATAGATAAATCTAAAAAAAAATGTTGTAGTTGGAAAAGTTTTTGCAAATCTATAATGACAACAGACACTCTGCCTAAATTTTCTTCAAGAAAAATTAAGTTTGGAAAAGAAACGGCTTTTATAAGCGGTATTGCAAAAGGTTCTGGAATGATTCATCCAAAAATGGGCACTATGCTTGCTTTTATATTTACAGATGTAAATATTTCAAAAAATATAATGAATAAGATGCTTTTGGATGGTATACAGCATTCATTTAATAGCATAACAGTTGACGGGGATACATCTACAAGTGATAGTGTTTTTTTCACTTCAACAGGTAAAAAAAAAATCAGTATAAATTCTTCTAAAGATAAAAAATATAGAAAATTTGTAAAACAATTTGATAATTTGCTCTTAGATTTAGCAAAACAAATTGTAAAGGATGGAGAAGGGGCAAAAAAACTTATAAAAATAACAGTCAAAAATGCTAAAACATATTTAACTGCAAGAAATATTGCTTTATCAGTAGCTAATTCAAACCTTGTCAAAACTCTTTTTAGCTCAAACGAACTAAATTTTGGTAGAATTTTTATGGCTATAGGAAAATCAGATGAATTTGTTAATCAGGAAAAAATATCTTTTTCTTTAGACAATTATTTGATTGCAAGAAACGGCGTTCTATTAATAAAAAATAATTCTAATAAAATAAAAAAATGTATGAATAAGAAAGAAATGTCGCTTGAAATCAATTTAAATAATGGAAAAAACGAATCTACTGTTTACACATGTGATTTAACAAACGAGTATATAAAAATAAATACGAATTATTTAACTTAATTGAAGATAAAAAACATATATGTTTCTACCGTTGCACTTATTGATTGGCAAGGGAAAGTACTGATTTCTTTAAGATCTGAAGATAAAATTTTGCCAAATTTTTGGGAATTTCCGGGTGGTAAAATAAAAATTAATGAAAGTCCAAATGATACAATAGTAAGAGAAATTAAAGAGGAATTATCATTGGATATAAACAAAGAATCTTTAACACCATTAAGTTTCAACACATATACATATAAAGAATTTCAAGCCGTAATTTTTTTTTATATTTGTAGAAGTTGGAAAGGCAGTCCTGTGTCCAAAGATAATCAAAAAATTCTTTGGGTTGAGATTGATAAATTAAAAAATTATAGTTTTCTAGCTGGAAGCAAAAAATTTGTATTAGATTTAAATAATTTAAAAAAGAAATAAAAGATTTTTTTTACAGATTGTATTCTTTAGAAGATAGAGCATCTGCTAGTTTATTTTTAGCTGAACCAGGACTTCTAGGTTTTTGCTGGCTTGTGTGCTTTGTCCAACCAATAAAATATAATATTTCAAAAGTTGCATAAATTTTTTTTTTATTAGAAAATTTATTTTTATATATTTTATTAGCCAAGTTGAACAGTTTTTTTGTTGTAAAAGTTTTTTTTCTATTAATTAAACTATTACTTTCACCCATACCTTTTAAATCTTTCATTAAAGAAAAGATGTCGTCGTAATAAATTTTTATAGTGTCTTTATCTATTACTGGGAGCTGAAAACCAGATTTTTGAAGTAAAGTTCCAGTATCTTGGAGTCTTAAAAAAGGAGATACTCTAGGAGAAATACTTTTTGAAATTTTATCTTCAGCACTGCATAATGAATATTTTAATTCATTTAAAGTTTCACTTCCAAAAACAGTGCATAAAAATAAACCATCTGGTTTTAATATTCGATATATTTCATTTAAAACTTTATAGAAATCATTAGCCCAGTGTAAATACAAGTTACTAAAAACTAAGTTAAATTGATTATTTTTAAATGGTAGATTTTCTTCATCTAAGA
>CAYXBD010000009.1:0-10911 GCA_964463275.1 uncultured Alphaproteobacteria bacterium
TGTCCTCCTATATATTTTGTACATGATGAAGCTTCAATTGCAGCGCCATATTCAAAAGGTTTACACAAACTATAAGCAGCTGTGTTATCCATAATTAAAGGTATGCCTAATTCTCTTCCTATATCTGAAACTTCTTTAATTGGAAAAACTTCAAGTTTAGGATTTGGAAGTGTTTCAGCATAAATAGCTCTAGTTTTATTATCAGCAGCATCTTTAAATTTTTGAGGATCATCTGGATCAACAAATCTAACTTCAATTCCCATGGTTGAAAGTGCGTTATTAAACAAATTCCACGTACCTCCATATAAATCTGTTGAGCTAAGAACATTATCTCCTGCATGTGCAATATTTTGAATTGACATCATAGAAGCAGCTTGACCTGATGAAACAGCAAGAGAGGCTGCTCCTCCTTGAAGTTTCGCCACTCTTTCTTCTAAAACAGCGCATGTAGGATTCATTATTCTTGAGTAAATATTTCCAAATTCTTTTAAAGCAAACAAATTTGCAGCATGTTCTGTGTCATTAAATTGGTAAGATGTCGATTGATAAATAGGTACCGCAACTGCGTTTGTTGTTTCATCTTTTCGATGACCCGCATGCAACACTATTGTTTCTTTTTTTGGACCTGTTTTTTTTAACATAATCTATTATTTTATTATCTGATTGGTATTATAGTTAATTAAATTAATTGTCAACTATTAATTTACATATTTTTTGCGTTTTTATATATAATATACATCTTTTTTTGTAAAATATGAATAATAATAAAAAAGTAGAATTAAAATACGTTCGGTTCTGGCTTATAACTTGCTGTGCTTTTATATTTATGATGGTATTTATAGGTGGTTTAACTCGATTAACTGATGCAGGATTATCGATAGTTGAATGGAATATTCTATCTGGTATATTCCCTCCGCTAACAAATAATGATTGGGTAGATTTATTTGAAAAATATAAACAGTTTCCTGAATATAAATTAGTTAACAAAAATATAAATTTGTATGATTTTAAATTTATTTTTTGGATGGAATATATCCATAGAATATGGGGAAGATTAATTTTCTTGGTCTTTTTAATTCCTTTAATAATTTTTGTTAAAAAAAAATATATATCAGGCAAGCTTAAAAAACATTTAATCATAATTTTATTATTGATTTTTTTTCAAGGTTTGTTTGGCTGGTATATGGTAAAAAGCGGTCTTATCAATAAGCCCGATGTTAGTCATTATAGATTATCCATACATCTTTTATTAGCTTTTATTATTTACGGTTATTTACTCTCTCTTATATTTTCTAATTATATTCAAGAAAATAATAAAGAAATAATAACAGGTAAAAATAAAAGTTTTTATATTCTGAACCTCATTTTAATTTTTTTAATTTTAACAACTGTTTTTTCAGGTGGGATGGTTGCTGGATTAGATGCTGGCTTAGTTTATAACACATTTCCTTTAATGGGTGATACATTTGTGCCTTTAGATATTTTAGAATTTAGACCTAAATTTATAAATTTTTTTGAAAATCCTGTAACTGTTCAATTTGATCATCGTATTCTAGGTGTAATAACTTTCTTTTTAATACTTTTAATTTGGTTTTACGCAAGAATAATAAACTTAAATAGAAACATTATAAGAAAAACAAATATTCTTTTATGTTTTGTATTTATACAGATTGGTCTTGGTATCGCCACTTTACTTTCTTATGTAACAATACATGTAGCAATAGCCCATCAATTAGGTAGTTTGGTACTTTTTACAATATCAATATGGACTTTAAAAAGCCTACCACTCGTGTCCAAGTGATATAAAGAAACCATCTGCTCCAGCATCTGCGCTATAACCAGGAGCGTTATGATATGTAACAGAAGTATCTAAACCAAGTATTTCTCCAAAGCCAAATGTTATATAGTAATAGTCCCAACTATCAACATCATTATTTTTTTCTCCATCGCCATCTAGATCACTTACATCAATGTTTCCATATGTATATGATATTGTAAAAGGTGTTCCAGGAATTGGGGCTTCAACGCCTAATTCTGAATATAATACATCTGGTGTATTTGGGCCAAACCATTTAGGTGCATATGCTAAATAAGCATATGGTGAAATTGCAAAATCTTCAGCTACTATTCCAAGTGGTATTTCAGTACCTAAACTTAAATAGTATTCGTTAAATTGAGTCTCGTCACTTTCACCAGGATAGAAATAGTATAAATCTCCAATATCTATAGATATTGGGCCAAAATCAGTTGCATATCCAAAATACCAATCAAATTCTGATGGGACAGATGAATTGGTAATTGCTCCAGTCCAAACACCTGTATAAAAACCGCTTGAATGGCCTAAATCAGCTCCTATAGCAGGAGACATATCTTTAGAACTTTGACTTTCGCCCCTCCAAACATAGTGAGAAGACCAACTTGCGTTATAACCTAGGCTAAGACCAGTTGCTTTTTCTAAACTTTCCCTAGTTAAAAGTGAATCAGCAGCATACGCTATGTTGCTAACAAATAAAGCAGTTGACAATAATAATCCAATTTTTTTCATATAAAAATCCTTTCAGTTATAACATGCAATTACTGTGCCAAGTATAACTATATATAATATATTCATAAGTATATTAAGAAAAATTATAAATAAAATATTTTTTTTAATTAATTGTATTTGTTTTCCAGGAAGCAGAGGTAAATATAATCCATGAATAATTTTCATTAGTACTTTTTTTATATATTCCTTTAGTAGATGTTACTGAAATTTTCTTTTTTTCTTCATGACAATTCTTTTTCTTAACAAAAGAAAAATTAGGATGATTTTTATAAAACTCTTTTTTTTTAATTCTTTTATTTTTTAACTTATCATAACCACACCCGTGTATTTGAAAAAAAACTAAATTTAAAGAATTCTTTTGAGCAAAAATTATTCCTTGAGTTACATTTTTTTCTTTTTTTTTATTTATAAATTGAAAAATCACATCTTGATTTTTATTAGCTAGCAAAAGTCCTTTTGATGCATACTTAGAAATTACTTCTAAATTTTCTTCATTAAAAATAAAATCGTTAGATTGATTTTTGATGTCTACATATTTGATTTTGCTTAATGCAATTTTAATCTTTGATGAATCTAAAGATACTGGATGAATTGTAGCCTCTGGTTCTCTATTTTGAATATAAATATTAGATGTAAGACCAATATTACCTTTTTTTTTCTCATTCCACAAAAAAGAATTAAGTACAGTCAAAGGATTGGCGTAGCCCTCTTTATTATATATTTCTGCTGGATCGGCCTTTATTAGATAAGGAAAAAATGAAAAAAAAATTAAAAATAAAAAAAAATATTTCTTCATTAGTATATTTTTTTTGAAATTAATTCCATGATTTTGATGTTAAAATAACCCAACCTTTTGATATTTTAGATTTACCGCCATATATACCTTGAGAACTTTTTCCAATAACGCTCCTTGGTTCGTCATAATCATAACCCTGATAATCTTCATTTACCTTTTCGAAAATAATATTAATTCTTCCAGGTTCTATAAATAAATATCCAGCTGTTGTATCAATTGTTGTAGGTAAAAGCCAAAATTTCTTTCTAAGTTGAAACACTTCAAATAACACATCTTGATTTTTATTAGCTTTTTTTAAAGCTTCAGGAATTTTTTTACTCAATAATTCGATATTTCCTTCAGAAAAAACCGGATACGTTCCTTTCTTTTTTCCTCCTCTTTTTTTTTCAGAAATAGTGTAAGTAAGCTTACTAAATGAACGAACAATGGTGTCTGGGGAAATATTAATAGGATGGATCGTTCTTCTTTTATCTCTACCTTGAACTGGAATTGTTTCAACAATTGCTATATATTGTTTTCCTTTTTTCCACACATAAGTTGAAGCCATCGACTTGTCTCCAGTATAAGTTCCACTTTCTTCCCAAGATTTTTTTAATCCTCCACATGAACTAATGAACAATAATATTAAGAAAAAAGAAATTTTTAAAAAATTCGTAAACATTATAAAATTACAAAAAAAGATTATACTATTATATAATTCGCATATTTTAAAGAAATGAAAGATTATATCTATGAATTCAATTGAGATTAAAGAAACAAAAAACTATAAGCAAGAAAACTTTCCTGTAGGTTCCAGATTATTATCAAGAAAAATTAGACCTCAGATACTAACTTTTTATAAATTTGCAAGAGCAGCGGATGATGTAGCTGATAGCCCTAATTTAAATTCACATGAAAAAATAAAAAGATTAAATTTATTTGTAAAAGCTATTACTAGCAATAAAGCTAAATTTTCTAAAGCTGAAGATTTAAAAAAAATATGTACAAAAAATAAAATTAAAATAAATCATGCAACAAATTTAATAAAAGCTTTTAAACAAGATGCTGTAAAAAAAAGATATAAAAATTGGGCAGAATTAATAAATTATTGTAAATACTCTGCTGTTCCTGTTGGAAGGTTTGTAATAGATTTACACAAAGAAAATAAAGCAAGTTATAAGTTCTCAGATCCATTGTGTATTGCTCTTCAAATACTAAATCACATTCAAGATTGTAAAGAGGATTACAATAAAATAAATAGAGTTTATTTACCTTCTTCTTTTCTAGAAAAATATAATGTTAAATTGCCACAATTAAAAAAAAATTACACTGAAAAAAATTTAAGACTTGCGATTAATGAAGTTTTATTTCATACAGAAAAACTAATAAAACAAGCTGACAAATTTAAAAAAATTATGACTAATCGTAGGCTTTCTAAAGAAACTATATTTATTTTAGAAATTGCAAAAAGTTTATTGAAATTATTAAAAAAGAAAGACCCTTTAAAAAATAAAGTTGTTTTAAACAAATTTGATTATATTAAATGTTTAGCAAAAACTTTTTTTTAATTATTAATTATTCGAAAATTATTTGTTAAATAATATTCAAAATATAACTGCATATCCAAAATCTTCGTTTTACTGGGGTATGAAGATTCTAGAAAAAGAAAAAAGAAATGCAATGTTTGCAATATATGCATTTTGTAAAAAAGCCGACTCCATTGCTGACGGTCGCGAATTAAAAAATATAAAAAAAAAAAAATTAAAAGAATTAAGAACAGAAATAGAAGAAATTTATAATAACAAATTAAATAATAATTTTAGGAAAACATTAAAATATTACATAGATAAATATAAATTAAATAAAAAATATTTTTTAGACATAATCAAAGGAGTGGAGATGGATATTAATGACATTATGATATGTCCAAGTAAAAAAGTTTTTAATTTATATTGTTATAGAGTTGCAGGAGCTGTTGGATTATTAAGTTTAAAAATTTTTGAATATTATAATAAAAAAAGTAAATCTTTTGGTTTGTATCTGGCTAATGCATTACAAATTACAAACATATTAAGAGATATAAAAGAGGATAAATCAATGGGCAGAATGTATATTCCAAGAGATATCTTAGATAAGAATAGAATTAAAACAAATAAAATAGTTTTAATATTAAAAAATAAAAGATTTCCTGATGCTTGCAGAAATTTATCTAACTTTGCTGATTTAAATTTTAATAATGCGGATAAAGTTCTAAAATCTTGTTCAAAAAAAAAATTAAAATCTGCAATTTTAATGATGGATACTTATAAATTGCTTTTAAAAAAAATAAAAAAAGAAAATTGGCAAAACTTAGATAAAAAAATAAATTTAACAAGTATTGAAAAAGTTTTTCTATTTATTAAAGGAATAATTGGATAATTGAATAAATCTATTCATATAATCGGAACTGGGCTTGCTGGATTATCATGCGCCATAAACTTGCAAAAAAAAAATAGAAAAATAACTCTTTATGAAGCATCGTCATTATATGGAGGCAGATGCAGATCATATAATGAAAAGGATTTTAATTGTCTTTTAGATAATGGAAATCATTTAATTATAAAAGCTTACAAAAATACATTTAATTATCTTAAAAAAATAAAAGCTAATAAAGAGTTATTATCCAATAAAAAAACTTTATATCCTTTTATTGACATAAAAAAAACCGAAGAATGGAGCGTTAAACCATATTCTTTTATCTTGCCATGGTGGCTTTTAATAAATTCATACAGGCCAGCAAATATTTCATTTATAGATTTTATTAAAAGTTTTAAAATTCTTCTTGCTAAAAAAAATGAAACTGTCTCTGAGTTGCTAGAAAAAAAAAGTTTGATTTACAAAAGATTTTGGAAACCTTTTACAATTGCCGTACTTAACACACATCCTGATGAGGCATCTGCAAGATTATTGTCTAAAGTTATTATAAAAACTTTATTTTTTAAAAATAATCCACTTAAACCCTTCATAGCAAAAAAATCATTAAATGATAGTTTAATTAAACCGGCTATAAAAAAGATTTTAAGTCAAGGCGCTAATATAAAATGCAATAGAAGGCTTAAAAAAATTATATTCAAAAATAATTTTGCTGGAGAAATGATTTTTAATAATGAAAAAGTAAAAATCGCAAAAGACGAGTTTATTGTTTTAGCAGTAACACCTAATGTTGCTTCAAAAATTCTACCAAATTTAAAGACTCCAAAAAAAACAAACTGTATATTAAATATTCATTTTAAATTAAATCAAAAACATAAAAAAATAAAATTGCCAGAAGACTCTTTTTTTGTTGGAATAATTAATGGAACAGTGGATTGGATCTTTAAAAAAAAAAACATACTATCAATTACAATCAGTGCAGCAAATTATTTAAATAAATTTGATAATGATAAAATATCAGAAATTGTCTGGGGTGATGTAAAAAAAACATTTAGTTTAGGTGAAATAAAAAAACCAAAATATAAGATAATAAGAGAAAAAATGGCAACATTTGTACAAAGTCCAAAAGAAATTTTTAAAAAACCAAAAATGCATACAAAATACAAAAATATATATCTTGCAGGTGACTGGATTGACATGGGTTTACCTGCAACAATTGAAGGTGCTATTACCTCTGGATATAATGTCGCTAATTACATCAATAAAATTTAAATGAAAATAAGAAACATTCTAGAGCATTCTAAAAAGAAAATGCTAAATGAACAAAAAAAAGATGGGCACTGGGTCTATGAGCTAGAAGCTGATACAACAATACCGTCAGAATATATATTAATGAATCATTTTTTAGGTATCAAAGAAGAGAGCATTGAAAAAAAGCTTGCTGTTTATATAAAAAATGAACAAAACCCTGATGGAGGTTGGCCACTATTTTGGAAAGGAGAATCAAATATTAGTACTAGCGTTAAAGCATATTACGCTTTGAAAATTGTTGGAGAAAAAACTTCATCCAAATTTATGAGAAAAGCCAAAAAAAAAATATTAGATCTCGGAGGTGCAGAAAATTGTAATGTTTTCACAAAAATTAGCCTTGCTTTGTTTGAACAAATTTCATGGAAAAAAATACCTTCAATGCCAATAGAAATTATGTCATTACCAAACTGGTTTCCTTTTCATATCAACAAAATTTCTTATTGGTCAAGAACTGTTGTCGTGCCACTATTAATAATTTTAGATAAAAAACCAAAAGCAAAAAATCCTAAAAAAATAAATATACATGAATTATTTAAAAATAATAAAAAATTAAATATAAATTATGGAAGAGAATCTTTTTTCTATTTTTATTTATTTTCTTTCATTGATAAAATTTTAAAAATTATTGAACCACTTTTTCCAAAAAAATTAAAAACAGAATCTATTGATAAGGCAAAAAATTTTATACTTAATCGTCTAAATGGGATTCATGGACTTGGTGCTATTTTTCCAGCAATGACAAATTGTACTATAGCTCTTCATTTATTAGGATTAAGGAAGGAATACAAAACTTCATTAAGCAGTGTTAGAAATTTAATTACACACAAAAAAAAATTTAGTTATTGTCAACCATGTTTTTCTCCAGTTTGGGATACTGGTTTAAATGGTCTATCACTTTTAGAATCTGGTCTCACATTAAAAGACCCTGCTATCCAAAAAGCCTGTAAATGGTTAGAAAAAAAACAAATCTTAAAAATTAATGGAGACTGGGCAGTTAAAAATAAAAATCTATTACCAGGAGGATGGGCTTTTCAGTATGAAAATGATTTTTATCCTGATGTTGATGACACGGCTGTTGTAGCAATGTTTCTAGATAGAGCTGGATACCAAAATAAAAAAAATATAGAAAAAGCATGTAATTGGATTGTAGGAATGCAATCTAATAATGGTGGTTGGGGTGCCTTTGACAAAGACAATACATCTTATTATTTAAATAACATTCCATTCGCAGATCATGGAGCGCTCTTAGACCCTCCAACAGCGGATGTGTCTGCACGTTGTGTTTCTATGCTAAGCCAAATTGATAAAAATAGTTACAAAAATACAATTAAAAAAGGAATTGAGTTTTTAAAAAACGAGCAAGAAGAAGAGGGTTCGTGGTTTGGAAGATGGGGAGCTAATTATATTTACGGAACTTGGTCGGTTTTGCATGCTCTTAAAGCAGCGGGAGAAAATATGGATGCAGACTATATAAAAAAAGCTATATTTTGGATAAAAAGTAAACAAAATAAAGATGGGGGATGGGGAGAGGATTGTGCAACTTACTGGAAAGAAAAAAAAAATATGCCGCCTATAAAAAGCATGCCGACTCAAACATCGTGGGCAATTTTAAGTTTACTTACATTAGAAAAAAATAATGACCCATTTATAGAAAGAGGAATTGAATTTTTAAAAAAAAATTTTAATAAAAAAAACTTATGGACTGATGAACATTTTAATGCTGTTGGATTTCCTAAAGTTTTTTATATTACTTATCATGGTTATGCAAAATATTTCACTAATTTAGCACTTTCTAGATATCAAAATTTAAAAAAAGGGAATAAAACTAATAGAATTTTTGGTTTATAATAAGATAAAATGAAAGTTAAGTGTAGTTGCGGAAAAATAATTAATTGTGAACCTGAAGGTGACTGCTGGTGTAAACAACTTGAATATAAAATAAAAAAATAAAATATAAATAATAAAATTGAGAAATGTCTTTGTGAAAACTGTCTAAAAACAAAAATAAAAAAAATTGATCATTCACAATATTGATATTCAATATATCAATAATAAATTTGAGTTATCTCCATAAATACCTTACTTACCTAACTAATATTTATTAACAATTAATAATTAAGGATATTTATATGAAAAGAACTTCTTATGTTTTGCTAGCTTTAATTGCGATTTTCGTTAATTCAACAGCTCATGGAGTAGAAGCTAGGGTTCCAACTGTATCTATTACTAAAGCGCTACAAAATGCTAAAAGTAAGGATAATTTTGCTGCTTTAAAAAGTACTAAATTTGATGTTAAACAAAAAGTTTATAACATTACTTATATTACAAAAAGTGGTGAAGTTGAAACTCTTAAAATTAGCAAAATAAACGGTAAAGAAATTAAATAATTTTATTTCTTAAGAAACAGGTCTCTTCGGAGACCTTGGTTCTTTAATTCTATTTTATAGCCACTTCTTTCTGATTTTCTTCTTCCCTAATTTTTTCTAAAGATTCTTTTACTTGTTTTTCAAAAATGTATTCTGCTGGCCTTTGATTATCTAATGGTATATCAGAAGCCATTTCTCCATCAGTTTTTATCCCAAATAAAGAAACATTAAGAGTTTTTAAAGGATTTTTTATTGAATCTTCTGCTGCTGTCGGCTCGTAACCACAATGTACCATACAATTTGCACATTTTTCATAATTACCTGTACCATATTTATCCCATTCAGTATCATTAATTAATTCATCAAAAGATTTTGCATAACCCTCGCCAAGAAGATAGCAAGGTTTTTGCCAACCAAAAATATTTCTAGTTGGATTCCCCCATGGTGTGCATTTATAATTTTGATTACCAGCAAGAAAGTCTAAAAATAATGATGATTGACTAAATATCCATTTTTTTCCCTTACCTAATTTAAAAATATCTCTAAATAAATTTTTTGTTTTCTTTCTTTTTAAAAAATTTTTTTGATCATGTGCTCTTTCATACGCATATCCAGGAGATACTGTAATTCCATCAACTCCAAGTTCTGTTACATAATCAAAAAATTCAGCAGTTCTCTTTGGGGTCATCTGATGAAATAAAGTACAGTTTACATTAACTCTAAAACCTTTTTGTTTTGCAACTTTGATCGCTTCTATTACTTTATCATATACGCCTTCACGACAAACTGAATGATCGTGTTCCTTTTTCAAACCATCTAAATGAATTGAGAAAGTTAAATATTGAGATGGTTTAAATAAATGTAATTTTTTTTCAAGTAAAATCGCATTTGTACAAAGATATACAAATTTACCTTTATTAATTATTCCATTTACAATTTCACCAATTTCTTTATGAACTAATGGTTCGCCACCTGGAATTGAAACTATTGGTGCACCACATTCATCAACTGCATCTAGACATTCTTTAATCGATAATCTTTTATTCAGTATTTCATCTGGATAATCAATTTTACCACATCCTGCACAAGTTAAATTACATCTGAACAATGGTTCAAGCATTAAAACTAAAGGATATTTTTGATTGCGTTTAATTTTTTGTTCAAAAATATATTTTGCTACTTTAATTTTTTGTATTAAAGGTATTCCCATTTTTTTAAACTACTAATTCTTTTTTATTTTTTTTATATCTTATTCCTGCAGGTAATTTAAACTCAACTTTTTCTTTAATGCCATTCATAACTTTAACATTTGAATTTTCTATTTTTTTTAATTCGTTTACTACTTCCATTACGACAGCCTCAGGCGCAGATGCTCCGGCAGTTATTCCAACAGTTTTTACAGATTTTAACCATTTTTTATTAATATCAGAAGGTCCATCAATCAAATAACTAGGTATTTTTATTTCTCTTCCAATTTCTTCTAATCTTTTAGAATTTGAACT
>CAYXBD010000010.1:0-10882 GCA_964463275.1 uncultured Alphaproteobacteria bacterium
TTAAACATTTCTTAACAATTTCATTTCCAACATTATCGATATTATTTTTGATATTTATAAATATCTTTGTTTCTAACAATTTTTATGATTTTGGACAATTATTTGTTTTCCAAGCAATTTTTTTTTGGATATTATACACACCTAAACTTTTGCCATTACCTATAATTTTGATTGTAGGGGTTCTCCAAGATATTATTTATTTTTCACCTATAGGATCTACAGCTTTAATATTTTTGTTTCTTGTTTTTTTATTTGATAAATATAACAAATTGTTTTTGGAACCTTCTTTTCTTGAATTATTTAGCAGTTTTATGGTTTTATTTATTATTGGAACAATCACTTCTTGGTTGTTGAATTCTTTTATTAATTTAAAGGTTTTATCAATTAACATTAATTTAGTCTATGAAATTTTATTAAATTTATTTTTTTTTCCAATTAATTATTTTTTTCTACATATTTTTTATAAAAAATTGAATTTAGAGATAAAAAAATAAAAAAAAAATGTATAAATATCCAAATATTGATAAATTATTATCAAGAAGAACTTTTTTACTTGGTCTAGGAAAAGGCGTACTTTTTTCTTCAATTTTTTTTCGCTTAATTTATCTTCAATTATTTAAATCTGATCAATATAAAGTTTTAGCAGATAAAAATCGAATAAGTCTAAGATTAATACCATCGCTTAGAGGTAATATTATTGATAGAAATGATAATATATTAGCGTTGAATAAAAATAGTTATAATGTTTTAATTGATGGAAATAAGAATAGATCAGAAATTGAAGAAACCATTGAAAAAATTAGTCGAATTATTTATTTAAACGATACGGATCTAAATAAAATCTATAATTCTTTTTTAAATAAAAAGAAATCAGATTTACCAATAGTAATAAAAAAAAATTTAAAATGGAACGAACTGTCTTCATTAAATGTAAATTTAATAAATTTGCCAAATGTATTTATAGATAAAGGTATTAGAAGAGAGTATCCTTTTGAAAATGTAGCATCTCATGTTATTGGCTATATGTCTGATCCATTGAAGTCAGATATTAAAGAAAATCCAGTTTTACAAATGATGAAAACAGAAATTGGTCGTTCTGGTATCGAACAAAGTTATGAAAAAGAATTAAGAGGCTTTCCTGGAACGAAACATTTAGAAGTTAATGCGTCTGGAAGAGAAATAAGAGAAATTAGTAAAGAAGAAAGTGTTGGAGGTAACAATATAAAATTAACTATAGATATAGAATTACAAAAATACGCCAATTCTTTATTAAAAGATAAAAGCGGTTCAATTGTAGTTATAGATGTTAATAATGGAGAAATACTTGCCATAGAATCATCTCCTAATTTTGATCCTAATTTATTTACTAAAAGTTTTTCCCAAGAAGAATGGGATAAATTAATAAAGAATCCTATGGCACCTTTAGTTAACAAATCTATTTCTGGAGAATATTCGCCAGGATCAACTTTTAAATTAATAGTTTTATATTCAGGCTTAATCAATAAAATAATCAAACCTAATGGCACAATTACTTGTTCAAGCAAAATAGATTTTGGTGATAGAAATTTTTATTGTTGGTGCCATAAAAAAAAAACTGGTTGTTGGGCAACTCAAAGTCATACAAGAAAAGTTGGTCCCGAGTTAGCAATAGCACAATCATGCGATGGTTTTTTTTATGAATTAGCAAAAAAAATAGGAATTGAAAATATAACGGAAACTGCAAGAGATTTTGGTTTAGGTTCAAAAAGTGGGATAAATTTGAAAGAAGAAAAAGTAGGTTTAGTGCCAAATAAATCATGGAAGAGAAAAAAACATAAGCAAACTTGGAAAATTGGAGAAACAATGATTACTGGAGTTGGTCAAGGATATTTAACAACAACACCTATACAACTTGCTGTAATGACAGCAATATTTGCTAATAATGGAAAGAAAATATTTCCTACAATTTATAAAGGTATTAAAAAAACCAATATTAATAATGATGAGATTTTTACAACACAAACTTTAAATCAAGATAGCATTTTTTCATTAATTAAAACTGGTATGTTTTCAGCAGTAAATAAACCGTTTGGTACAGCATATAGGTCAAAAATTAATAAGCCAATTTTTGCTGGTAAAACTGGCACAGTTCAAGTTAGAACTATCTCTGAAAATGAAAGAGAATTAGGAATTATTCCAAATAAAGATTTACCTATTGAAAAAAGAGATCACGCTCTTTTTGTTGGTTTTGCGCCGTACAAAAATCCAAAAATTGCAGTATCAGTAGTTATAGAACATGGTGGAAGCGGCTCAAAAGTAGCAGCACCTATTGCACAAAAAATTTTTAAGAAAGCATTGTTGTAGAAAAACAATGAATATAATAAATTTTTTATATAGAATTAACTGGTTTTTCATAATTTTATTACTATTAATTTCATCTATTGGAGTGGCATTACTTTATTCGATTGCAGGTGCATCCTGGGATCCATGGGCATCAAAACATATAATAAGAATTTTGATAAGTTTGACAGTTTTAATTACAATATCTTTGGTAAATATTGAATTTTGGTACAAACTAACTAACCCATTATATTTATTTAGTATTTTTTTAGTTTGTTTAACTTTCTTATTAGGTAAAGAGGTAAGTGGCGCTAAAAGGTGGATAGATTTATATATTTTTTCATTTCAACCAGCTGAAGTAGTTAAAGTTTTTGTAATACTTGCATTAGCTAAATTTTTTCATTCAATTAAACTTCAAAGCTATGATATAAAACAACGAATTTTTCTTCCATTATTAATTTTATTTGTACCTGTTATTTTAATTTTTAAACAACCAGATTTAGGAACAGCAATAATAATTTTTTTAAGTGGCATTATAGTTTTATTTTTATCTGGCGTTCAAATGAAAACATTTTTTTTATCTGGAATTGGCGGTTTAGTTTCATTGCCAATTTTTTGGAGATTCTTAGAAGATTACCAGAAGTCTCGTATTATAAATTTTCTAGATCAACAAAGTAATACTTTAGGAGCTAATTATCATATTACTCAATCTAAAATTGCTTTAGGTTCAGGAGGTTTTTTTGGTAAAGGTTTTTTACAAGGCACCCAAAGTCACTTGAATTTTATTCCTGAAATGGAAACAGATTTCATTTTTTCTGTTTTAGGTGAAGAATTTGGTTTTTTAGGAATTCTTTTTTTATTTTTTTTATATTTTATATTAATCTTATGGGTTATTAAAATAAGCTTAGAATCAAAAAATTATTTTTCAAAAATCTTTGGTATTAGTTTTATTGCTTCTTTTTTTCTAGTTATTTTCACTAACATTGGAATGGTTACAGGAATTATTCCAGTTGTTGGTGTTCCACTACCTTTGTGTTCATATGGTGGCTCGGCAATTCTTTCAAATTTTATTGGTTTTGGAATTATATTAAGCGGATATAATTATCGTGATTTTAGACTTCATAATGTTTAATAAAATTTGGGCGATTAGTTCAGCGGTAGAACAATTGACTCTTAATCAATGTGTCGGGGGTTCGATTCCCCCATCGCCCTCAATAATTCTTATAAAAATAATAAATTTAAAAAATTATTAAATATTGATAATATTGATTTATGAAGAATAAAAATAATTCTCCAACAATTGAGCAATCACTTAAAATGATTGAAGAAAGACTTAAATCTGAAGAAAAAAGTAAGAAAATTAATAAAAATATTAATGAACAAAGAGAAAATAAATCTTTGTTAAATTTATTTAAAAAAGATACATGTAATAAGGAAACAGTTATAAAACCTAAGGAAAAAGGCAATGTTCTTCTACTTACAAGAAAAGTTGATGATAAAGGAAAAATTGTAGATCTGAAAAATAATAAAATTGTTAATAAAAAAAAGAAAATTCAATTAAAAAAAAATGTTGAAAAAAAAGAAGATAAAGAAATTAATTTAACTATAAAAGATAATAAAAATTTAAAAAAAACCACAGAACTGGCAGTAATTATAAAAAAATTAAAGAATATTAGAGATAAAAAATTAGATACCAGTAAAAAATCTAAAAAAAATAATAAGGAAATTAAAAAATTAAACGAAACTATAGATTTAGCGGAAGATCTTTTCAAAAAAGAACTTTTAGATTTATAAATCCTATTTTCTTTTTGATTTCCTCCATTCCCATGGATAAGTAAATTTACCTGACCACGCGCCTGCTCTTATTTTTTTTGCTTTTTTTTCAGTAGTTTTATATTTATTTGACTTATAACTAAATGCGTACCCATAAAGAACCATATTTTCATTAATATCAAGTTTCCCAATATAGCAAGTGGCCAACCATCTTTTATAACGATCTTTTTTTTCAGCCGTACAACTAAGCGGTTTACCAGAAGTCATTGCTGCAAGAATTAAAGCAGATTGTTCACCACATTTATATTTAGTATTATCTTTTTTAAAACATTCTTGTTTTATTTCAAAAGCATCTATCCCTAGTAATCTTATCATATTATTATTTATTTCAACGGTATCACCATCAATTATTCTTGCTTTTCCATTAATTTCTTTTGCAAATATATTTTGATGAGAAAAAATAAAAAAAAGAAAAAGAAAAATTAAATATTTATTCATCAAAAGATAGAAGCGAGTCTGTTTTGACTTTAATTTTATTTCTTCCTTTTAAATTTACAAGTTCAATTAAAGTTAAAAAAGCAGATACGTTGGCACCAATTTTTTGTAGAAGCTCAATAGCAGCACCAGCTGTTCCACCAGTTGCTAGTAAGTCGTCAATCAAGACAACGTTTTTTTTTTTTAAAGATTCTCTTTTCTGGATTTCTAAGCAGTCTGTTCCATACTCCAATTTATAGAAATGATTAATTGTTTTTCCAGGTAATTTCCCTTTTTTTCTTATCATTATTACATCACAACCTAATTTATAACCAATAGTAGATGCAAAAATAAAACCTCTTGATTCTATTCCAGCTAATATTTCAGGATTATGTTTTTTTACAAGCGATGAAAATTGATCTATTGTTTCTTGCCAAATTTTGGCATCAGCCATCAATGAGGATATGTCATAAAAAAGTATACCTGGCTTAGGAAAATCAGGATGAGTCTCGATATACTTTTTAAGATCTATCAAAAGCTATTTAGTTTTTAAATATTCAATTAAAGCTGCTCTGTCTTCCGCTTTTTTTAATCCCGGATATATCATTTTAGTTCCTTTAACCATTGCTTTAGGATTAGTTAACCATTTATCTAAATTAGCTTCATTCCACTCGATGCCAGATTCTTTAAGAGCTTTAGAATATTTTGTATAACCTTCAGCGCTTCCAGCTGGTCTTCCAACTATACCAACTAAGTGAGGACCTACTTTGTGTTTTGGAGCATCAGCACTATGACAAGCTTTACATTTAGTAAATAACTTTTGTCCGTCTGCTGCAAAAGCATTATTACTGAAAAGAAATATTAAGAATAAAAAAGATAAAAATTTGAAAAAATTCATTTTATAAAAACCAAAAAAAAGTTAAGAAAAAAATATAATATTAACTATAATATATTTCAAAATTACAAAAATGAAATCCTTTTTTAAAATTTTATTTTTACTTTTTTTTATTAAAAGCTCGATGGCTCAAGATTTAACAAATACAGTCTATTTAGAACTTAAAGACGGCAAAGTTGTTATTGAGATGAAGCCAGGTTATGCGCCAGAGCATGTAAAAAGAATAAAAGAATTAATAAGTGAAAAATTTTATGATGGTTTAAAATTTCATAGAGTTATAGATGGTTTTATGGCACAAACTGGAGATCCTAGAGGTGATGGTACTGGTGGATCAGGACAAAATATTCCTGCGGAATTTAATTCTTTACCTCATATAAGAGGCACAGTTTCCATGGCAAGAGCCCAAGATCCTGATAGCGCCGATAGTCAGTTTTTTATATGTTTTCAAGAATCTTCTTTTTTAGATGGCCAATATACTGCTTGGGGACAAGTCATTGAAGGTATGGAATTTGTAGATAAAATAAAAAGAGGAAGCGGTTCAAATGGAATGGTGAATGATCCTGATAAAATAATTTCAATGAGATTAGCTAAAGAAGCTGAGAAATAGCTTATAAATTAAATTAATATGAATGTCCAAGCAATTGTTTTACCTTACTATGGAATAGGCGATTTCTTAAGTAATTTAACTTTTATTAACGCGTTGTTAAAAGAATTTCCAAAAGATAAATTTATAATTATCACCAAATCTCGTACAAAAGCTAAAAACTTATTGAGTAATGAAAAAAATATAAAAATTTTTTATATAAAAGATAGATATAATTTTTTTTCTAGTATTATTGATTTTTTTTTATTAAGAAATTATTTTTTAAAAGAAAATATTATTAAAATATGGATTTTTCATAGAAGTCCTAGATTTGCAATTATTAGTTTTTTTTCAAAAGTAAAAAAAATATTAGGTTATGGTTACGGAGTACAAAAATTTTTTTTAAATTCTGGGCAACATTTAAATAAAAATTTTAAAAATTCTTTTCCTGTTGTTAAAGGCTATGAATTTTTAAAAGCAAATGGTGTTAATTTAAATTCTTTAAATCCTTTTTTAGAAATTTCAAAAAAAAATATTATTAATATAAAAAAAAAATACAAATTATTACCAAAGCCATGGATTTTAATTGGATTTACCTCAACTGATCAAAGTAGAACATGGAGAACTGATTATTTTATTCAGTTAATACATATACTTAGAAGAAAAAAAAAATGTACTTTTTTTTTAATTGGCGCACCGTATGAAAAAAAATTAGCTAATAAAATTATCAAACTTATAAAAATAAAAAAAGGTGAAATAAAGAGTTTTTGCAAACCAATAGATCAAACAATGGCCTTAATGCAACAATCTGAATTTTATATTGGTAATGATGCTGGAAATGCTCATTTATCGTTAGCTTGTAAACTCAAAACTTATATTATTCATGGGGGATCTCCACCTTATTCTCATACAGTTTATAAAAAAAATTATCCAAAAGAATTTTTAAATAATTTAAAACCAATCCTTCCTCCTGATGGAAGAATAAGAAATCCTAATCTTAGAACTATTGATACAGTGCCTCGAGAAAGAGGAATGGATTTAATAGAACCAGAATATGTAATAAAAAAAATTTTCAAAAAAGTTTAGAAACTTCTATTAATTACAAAATCAACAATATTTATTAAAATTTTTTTTTCTTTTGAATTATCAAATATTCCAAGAGCATCTTTTGCTATTGCTCCATAATGCTTAGCTCGTATATAAATATCATCAAAAACTTCTCTTTTTTTTAATATTGAACACGCTTTTTGGAAATCTCCAGGATTTATTTCTCCGTTTTGAATTGTTTTTTTCCAAAAGTTATTTTCAATTTGATTGCTTCTTCTTAGAGCGAGAATAATCGGCAAAGTAATCTTTCCTTCTTTAAAATCATCTCCTACCATTTTTCCCATATCTTTTTCAACTGCTTTATAATCTAGAAGGTCATCTATAATCTGAAAAGCTGTTCCTAAGTTCATTCCAAAACTGTCTAAAGCATTTTTATATTCGACTTTTGATTTTGTTAAATAAGAATTGATTTTTGCTGCAGTTGCAAAAAGATTAGAAGTTTTTGATTTAATTATATTTAAATATTCATCTTCAGTTGTTGACATATTTCTATTTGAAATCATTTGAGATATTTCTCCTTCAATAATAATTGATGATGTTTCAGATAAAACTTTTAGGACCTCTATATTTTCTACTTCAGTCATAAGTTCAAATGATTTGCTTAATAAAAAGTCACCTACTAGAACACTACTTTTATTTCCCCAAATATTATTTGCTGTTATTACCCCTCTTCTTTTTTTGCTTTCGTCTATAACGTCATCATGAAGCAATGTAGCAGTATGGATAAACTCTATGCACGCAGATAAATTTATGTGTTTTAATCCTTTGTAATTACATAGCCGTGCACATGCTAAACAAAGCATTGGGCGAATTCGCTTACCTCCAGCTTTAAATAAATGACTAGCAACTTCAGGAATATAGTTTATTTTGTTTTTTATCTTTTCTTTAATCAAAAAATCAACTTTTTTTAGATCATTAATTACAAATTGATGCAATTCACCAAACTTCTTTTGATTATTAAAATTACTTTCTGAATCGTATTTGTATAATAAAACCATAATGTAGTAACTCTAATTTTTTTTTTTCGTTTTCTCAATATAAAAAAGTTTATATTATGTATTAATGCTAAATTTTCTTAAAAAGAAAAAAATCATACCCGTAGTTCACATGAATGGGATTATAGGAAATATTGGTGGTTTAAGAAATGGTATAACTATATCATCAATTGAAAGTTTGCTCGAGAAAGCTTTTAAAATAAAAAATTCTTCTGCTGTAGCTATAGTTATAAATTCACCTGGCGGTTCACCAGCACAATCTTCTTTGATTTATAAACGAATTACGAAACTTGCAAAAAAGAATAAAACCAAGGTTATTTTTTTTGTCGAAGATGTTGCAGCGTCAGGAGGTTATTATATTGCATGTGCAGGAGATGAAATATATGTTGATGAAAATTCAATAGTTGGTTCTATAGGTGTTATACACGCAAGTTTTGGTTTTGATAAATTAATAAAAAAATATGGAATTGAAAGAAGAATATTTACTACTGGTAAACATAAATCAATTTTAGATTCTTTTCAGAAACAAAAATTAAAAGATGTAAAAAAATTAAAAAGTATTCAAATAGAAATTTTTAAAAATTTTAAAGATGTGGTTTTAAAAAGTAGAATGAAGAAAATTAATAAAGAAAATAAAAATATTTTTTCTGGAAGCTTTTGGACTGGAAAAGATTCTGTTAAACTGGGTTTAGCGGATGGCGTAGGTGATTTAAAAACTATAATGGAAAAAAAATTTGGTAAAAAATTAAAATATATTCCAATAAAGCCTAAAAAATCTTTTCTAAAGGGCATTTTATCAAGGTCTTTTTATTCAGAAGACTTAATAGATACAAAAAAGATTATTAATGATATGATGACATATATGGAAAGTAGAAACATTTGGGGAAGATATGGCTTCTAAAAAAAATGTTTTATCATTCCAAGATATAATATTTAACCTTCAAAATTTTTGGAGTAATAATAATTGTACTATAATTCAGCCAATAGATTTACAGGTTGGGGCGGGTACGTTTCATCCAGCTACAGTTTTAGGCGCTTTAGGAAAAAAATCTAGAAACATAGCCTATGTACAACCAACAAGAAGGCCAACAGATGGGAGATATGGAAAAAATCCTAATAGACTTCAGCATTATTATCAGTTTCAAGTTTTATTGAAACCGTCACCTAAAAATATACAAAGTGTTTTTTTAAGAAGTTTAAAATCTATAGGAATTGATCCAAAAAAGAATAATATTCAATTTAAAGAAGACGACTGGGAAAGTCCAACGCTTGGAGCATCGGGATTGGGTTGGGAAATTAGATGCAACGGAATGGAAATTTGTCAATATACTTATTTTCAACAAATAGCCGGTATTGAATGCAAACCAGTTTCAGTTGAAATAACATATGGTTTAGAAAGATTGGCTATGTTTATTCAAAAGGTTAATAATGTCTTTGATATTATTTGGAACATAAATAAAAAAGAAAAAAAAATTATTAAATATAAAGATATTTATTTAGAATCTGAGAAACAATTCTCAAAATATAACTTTGAATTAGCAAATACTGAGCACTTATTCAAATGTTTTGAATATGTAGAAAATGAATGTAAAGAATTGTTAAATAACAATTTACCACTACCTGCCTATGAAAATTGTATTAAAGCTAGTCATTATTTTAATATATTAGACGCAAGGGGTGTTATAGGAGTCGCTCAAAGACAGTCATATATTTTGAAAATAAGATCTTTGGTTAAAAGTTGTTGCGAGATATATATAAAACAAGAACTTTAAGTTGATATGTCAGAACTATTCATTGAATTATTATCCGAAGAAATTCCTTATTGGTTGCAAAAAAATGTTGCAGAGCAATTTAAAAACAAGATAACCGATGTAATTATTGAAAATAATTTATCATTATCTAAAAAAATTAATATAAATTGTGATTTTACCCCGTTAAGGTTAATTTTTTCATGTAGTAATCTTATAAGAAAACAAAAAAGTTCAATTAAAGAAATAAAAGGGCCACCCTTTAATGCACCAGAAAATGCATTAATGGGATTTTTAAAAAAAGTTGGGGTTTCTAAAGAAAAACTAGAAAAAAAAAAAGTAAATGACCAAGATTATTATTTTGCAAAATGTAAAATAGTTGGAAAAAAATCAGAAGAAATAATTAAAAATAATTTAGAGAGTATTATTACAACAATTAATTGGCAAAAATCAATGAGATGGATACATGATAGTTTTAAGTGGGGTAGACCAATAAATAATATTTTATTTTATTTCGATAATAAATTTGTTCCTTTAGATTTTTTAAAAACTTATTCAGTAAATAACAATTCTTTTACTATTTCTCATAAAAAAATTGAGAAAGAACTTAAATTTAAGAACTTTGCCGAATATAAAAAGAAATTAAACAGTTTTAAAGTTATTATTGAGCAAATTGAAAGAGAAAAAAAAATTAAAAAAGAAATTCATAATTTTTGTAAAACAAAAAAAATTGTTCTAAAGGATGAATATAGCACACTGATTTCTTTAAATGCAGGTTTAACAGAACATCCAGACGTATTATTTGGAAAAATAAAAAAAGATTATACATCTTTACCACAAGAAATTTTACAAGTTGTTATGATTAATGATCAAAATTTTATTCCTTTATTTGAAAAAAATAATAATTTGAGCCCTTATTTTGTAATTGTTGGCGATCTAATTGAAAAAAAATTTCAAAAGGAAATTATTAGAGATAACGAAAAAGTTT